>CANHJY010000194.1 GCA_947461185.1 Flavobacteriales bacterium | reverse complement strand
CAGCACCAATAACACTTCCCGATGTTCCCGGATTACTTGGTAATGTATAACCTCCTGGTGAATAATATATTATTGTTGTCCAGGTTATACCACCATCCGTACTGTATTGCAGGGTTACCCCTTCATTTGCCAAATCAGGGCCTTCGCAAGGAGCTGCACCACCTTGGGTTGCATATACCATATCAAATGAAATGAAACCACCACAACTGATATCGAAAGATGATGTCGTAATTTGCGGAGTCCCAGAACCAGCCGACGCAGCCCAATAATAGGCTGTTCCAGTTGCGTTTTGTCCACAAGGCGCCGAGAAAGAAGTTCCGCCCGCTACCGACCAGTTTGAAGGCAGTGAAGCTGTATTAAAGTTAAAAGCTTGTCCTGCATTCAATAAATTAGATGTAGTACTTACTAATACTGAATCCCCCATACAAACAGTTGTATCGAGCGGTGAAATGGTTACACTACAAAAGACATTTTGAGCATATGATTGATTCAATAATGCAAATGTTCCAAGTAAAAATGATATTAACTTTTTCATGCAATTAATTATTGAACGTTTATGTTGGTAATTTTTTCTTCTTTGAATTTCCAGCCTCCAGAAAGGTTAGGATTTACAATGAGCCTTGTAAGTTGTCCGTTTGAAAAGGTACAATCTCCTTCTAGCGTTTGATTCGGTTCAATTGCAATTTCGACATGGTGCTCTGAATAATCATCGCAACCACTGCACCCTTCCTCGAATTGTAATCCATAATTAAACACAAGAAATAATTTTTCGTTGGTCGTATTTTCGATTTTTAAAAAGGAATAATAAAGTGGTTTATTGTTTCCAACCATTTCGCATGTATTCCGTTTAGTAGAGAAAACAACTCCGTCCTTAGTGATAATTTGTGACCAATCAGTATTTGGAGTCTGTGTAGTTTGTCCGTAAGAGAGTATGGAAATAAATAGCATACTGCAAAACAGCCCTTTTTTCATAGAAAATAATTTTTAGTATAATTATGACTTTCAAAATTAGTTAAATGAACTTAAACTAACTAATTGAAAATTCATATTTAAGACCGTTTTGGTAATCTACAAGTTGCATCAATCCAAAAATTTTATTTCACCCTCCAATGAGATAAAATAATTCCAGTCGCAACTCCAGCATTTAAGGATTCTGCAAGTCCATTTTTTTTTATGGTTATTGGATGAGTGAGAAGGTTTTTAACTTCAGGAGAAATCCCTTTAGATTCATTACCGATTACAATTATTGGGTCATCTTCAAAAATATTTTCTTTTAAGTTTTTTCCGTCTAACACCGCCCCATAAATATTGTTGTCTGATGCAGAAAGAAATTCTTTTATGTTCGTGTAAGCAATTTCCACATGAAAAATTGACCCCATTGTCGCTTGCAATACCTTTGAATTATAAAAGTCAACAGTATCTTCAGAGCATATTATTTTTTTGATTCCGAACCAATCTGCAGTTCTGATAATTGTCCCTAGGTTCCCTGGATCTTGAATTCCATCTAAAACAAGTGTACCTGTGTTATTATCTGAAACTTTTGGCTGAAATCCGGTTCGAATTAAAGCAAGGCATTTGTTTGGAGATTTTAATCCTGAAATCCTACTCAATTCCTTGTCTGATATAATTTCCTGGTTTGTTTCATGTTTAGAAACATGATAATCAGATGTATGGTAAACACACACGATAGATTCCGGAACAAAAGTTAATGCTTCATTGACAATTTTTTCACCTTCTGCAACGAAAAGACCATTTTCAATTCTGTACTTCTTTTGTTGAAGGGACTTGATGAACTTTATCTTATTGGTTGAAAGCACGATGAATGAATTGCTTAATTACTATTTTTGTACGATGTTTTTGAGATTCAAATTTACATATTTAATCCCAACGATGCTTGTTTTTTTGGCATCCTGTGATCTGACAAGATACGTCCCTGATGGTAAATATTTATTAGAATCTAATGATGTAGTTGTCAAAGGAGAAGTTTTGAATAACTATGATTTAGGTCTTACATTGAGGCAACAACCAAATTATAAAACTGCTGGAATTCGTTTAAAATTAAGAGTGTACAATGCTATAGACACTGTAAAAATTAATAGTAAACGAGAAATTCTCAATAAAAAAATAGTTGAAAAGAATAAAAATCTTATTGCCAAGCAGGAAGAAATTAATAGCAAAAGAATTGCAAAAGCTCAAGCTAAAGGTAAGTCCTACTATACGGAGAAATTGGTAGATACTATTGTTTCTAAAAGATTTTTGAGAGAATGGATACAATATAAAATAGGTGAAAAACCAGCTGTTTTTGATAGTGCTTTGTTTTTAAAGTCAATTGAACAGTTAGAGATTTATTTAAAAAATAGAGGTTATTATTTTGGTAAAGTAACAGGCAAAGTTAATATGATGCCCAAGAGGAGGATAGGGCTAGAATTTCAATTGGAAACGGGAAAAAGATTTTACATTGACACAGCATTTGTTTCACCGAGTGATAATGTTATTGGTCCCAAATTCCGTGGATATTTAGTTAATAAACCGCTTGCAGGAAAGCCATTCGATAAAGACTTATTAGATAGTTGGCGAAGTGATGTTTCAAAATTTATTAGAAACGTAGGTGTTTATGGATTGGGAGCTGCTAGTTTTACTATCGAAGCTGATACGAATGTTCAGGATATGACTGTCAAATTGAACTTTAAAGTAAGTCAACGTCAAATAATGTCTAAAGAAAACGATGATTCCGTAATCTATGTTAGACATTTGCCTTATGATTTGGGAAAAGTGTTTTTTCATATTTCGGACACCACCTTTTTTAGTGGGAATTTTGTTGATACAATCAAAAAACTTAAAAAACCTTTGATGGAAAATCAATTTGTAACAACAATTGACACCTTAGCATATCATGTGCTGAAGAAAGAAACGGGAAAACCTGATCCAATTAGAAATGCGCAATTTTTATACAATGGAAAATTAGACATAAATCCTGATGTACTTGAGATGCAGAATTATCTTGAAAGTTCAAATATCTACAAGGATGAATATTTAGAAAGAACCTATGAACAACTCGTACAATTAGGACTTTTTAAGGTCATTAAGATTGACTTGAGAGATGTTGAACCAACAAAAAAAGATACCAATAAAATAGACGTTCATTACTATTTAGTGCCATCTTCAAAACAAAGTTTCGGTTTTGAACCGAGAGCCACGAATTCCAACGGATTTTTAGGGGTTTCATCTTCAGTGAAATACATCAATAAAAATATATTTCACGGAGCTCAACGTTTTGAGTTCTCCATTAGCGGTGGTTTCGAATCTCAACCTCCAGTTTTTGATGAAACCATAGATGGAGAAAAAATTAAAAAAGCCGGAAGAAGCTTTAATACCTTTGAATTTGGGCCTAGTTTGAAATTAGATATGCCTGGGCTCTTTCCTATCAAAATTTTCAAACTCTCCAAACGCTTAAAGCCGAGGACAGAGATATCTACAGCATATAATTTTCAAGTCAGATCTGATTTCAAAAGACAGCTTTTTCAGTTCAATTATTTGTGGAAATTTCAAAATACCAATAAAAATCAGAATTTTCAATTAGGAATTCCCGGTATTTCAGCTATTAAATTTGTAAATATCGATAACACAGAGGCTTTTCAAAATAAACTAGATGTTCTAAATGATCTCTTTCTAAAAAATGCCTACAGCGATCAATTTATTTGGCAGGATTTAAAGTTCTCTTTTGAGTACAATAATCAAAAGGGAACATCGCCTAAGAAAAAAAACAAACTTCCTAATCCGAATTTAATAATCTATTATAACGGAAGTTTTGACCCTTCGGGTAATCTGGTGTCTTTATTTAAAAAATATCAAGATACCTTAAATGGCCAACACACAATTTTTGGTGTTGGTTATTCTCAATTTTTAAGATTGGATAACAATTTTTCAATGGGTAAAAAGCTAGATGATAAATCCTGGTTATATGGTAGAGTTCAAGCCGGTTTGGGTGTGCCTTATGGTAATACAAAAACTACCTTGCCTTATGATTACAGTTTCTTCGCTGGTGGAGCAAACGATAACCGGGGATGGCGTGCAAGAGCCTTAGGTCCCGGTTCCTATGCATATTATTTGGATACAAACAGAACAGCAACTCAAATTGGAGATATCCGTTTAGGTTCTTCTCTTGAATTCAGATATTCACTTGGATCCACCTTAAAAGCAGCAGCTTTTCTAGACGCAGGAAATGTATGGACTTACAAGAATGATATTAACCGACAAGGTAGTCAGTTTT
>CANHJY010000193.1 GCA_947461185.1 Flavobacteriales bacterium | reverse complement strand
GCTCGAGGATAATTCCACCATGTTTCTCTTTCCATTCAAAAGCGTGCTTTAGAAATTCTTCCCTTGTTAAGTCAGATTTTTTTATTCCTTCTAGTCTTAATTTTTGCACCACTTTCGCTTCAGTTGCAATTGATGCATGATCTGTTCCTGGCACCCAACAAGCATTTTTACCGAGCATTCTAGCACGACGAACGAGAATATCTTGAATCGTATTATTCAGCATATGCCCCATATGCAACACACCTGTAACGTTAGGTGGCGGAATAACGACTGTATATGGCTCTCTATGATCCGGTTCAGAGTGAAAATAACCTTTCTTCATCCAATGTGCATACCATTTAGATTCAGAAAGTTGAGGATCGTAATTTTTTGGAGCTTCCATACTGTCATTAAATTGAATGCGCAAAGATAAGAAAACATTGAGCTTAAAAGAAAGCAATTCTTTGGTTTTATGGCTTCAAGATACGATGAAGACATTATTTTTGTATAAATATTTTCCTCATGCGACAACTTTATTTTTTGTTGGTATTAATTCCTTTACTACAATCTTGTTACAAAGGGCAAACTGTGGATATGATTGTTCACAATGCCCGAATTCATGACATGCTTGATACAACAATTGTTCATGAAGCAATGGCTATTCGAGACGGTAAAATCATTGAGGTGGGTCCAGAAAGGCAAATCCTCAATAAATATTCAGCAACAGAGGAAATCGATGCAGAAGGAAGGGATGTTTTTCCAGGGTTTACAGACGCTCACGGTCATTTGATATCATATGCCAAGCAAAAACTTTCCGTTGATTTAGTCGGTTCAAAATCAATGGATGAGGTTCTTGTGAGACTCGAAAAATACCAGCAGCAGTTTAAAAGAAAATTTATCGTTGGAAGGGGCTGGGATCAGTCGTTATGGAGTGATAAGAATTTTCCTACAAATGAGAAGTTGAACCAAATTTTCCCAGATATTCCCGTTTGTCTTTTTAGAATTGATGGTCACGCTTTGTTGGCCAATGATGCATGTCTGAAACTTGCGGGTATCGATGAAAAATCAAAAATTGATGGCGGTATAGTTGAGCTTAATGATAATGTTTGTTCTGGAATTTTAGTTGATAATGCTATGAATCCAGTGTTTGAGGTGCTTCCGGAATATGCTTTAAATGAGCTGAAAACTAAAATACTGGAAATTCAAGATGAATTGTTTCAATATGGAATTACTGGGGTTCACGAAGCAGGAATCGAAAATGAACATATAGCAATGTTCAATGAAATGGTGAAGGATAACACATTAAAGCTGAATCTTTATGCTATGTTGTTGCCTTCTGAAGAAAACATTGCTTTCGCTAGAAAAAATGGTATTTATCAAAATCAAAATTTTTTAATTCGAAGTTTTAAAGTATTCGGTGATGGTGCCTTAGGTTCAAGGGGTGCTTTTTTAAAGTTACCATACAGCGATCATGCAAATCATCATGGCGTTTTAACTACACCTGTTGAGGAAATGAACAAGATTGCGTCTGTGTGTATGGAGCTTGGCTATCAAATGAATACGCACGCCATTGGGGATTCAACGAATCGTATATTATTTGACATATATAAACAAGTGTTTTCAAAAGTTAAAGACCATCGTTGGAGAATTGAACACGCACAAGTCTTAGATCCTAAAGATTTTGATTTATTTGGTTCTTACGCAATAATACCTTCCGTTCAACCTACACATGCGATAACAGATATGCGTTGGGCAGAGCAGCGTCTTGGAAAAGAAAGAATGACAGGTGCTTATGCATACAAAAGTCTGTTGAGGCAAATTGGTATTTTAGCAATAGGAACTGATTTTCCAATTGAACCTATCGATCCATTTAGAACTATAAATGCTGCCGTCAATAGAAAAGACGAAAATAATCTTCCAGATACTGGATTTTATCCTAATGAAGCTATTAGTTTAATGGAATGTATCAAAGGAATGACTCTTGATGCAGCATTTGCTTCTTTTCAAGAAAAATACTTGGGGAGCCTAACAGCTGGAAATGATGCAACTTTTGTAATTCTGGATAAACCATTATCAAACGGAAGTTATCAGTCTAACTTTGCTAGGTACACTGTTATAAATGGTCAAATTGTCTATCAAGCTTTGTGATTGGCATTGAATAAAAACTAATTTTAATCTGAATTGTTAAATCAAAAATCTTATCGATGAAAAGCGCTACTATTCTAATTTTTTCAATTTTCTTTTGTGGAAGCATTGTTTTTGGACAATTTGCTATTGGTCACACTACACTTACTTTTAATGACCCAGCAAGAACTGGTGGGTTTGGCACTGGTGGAGGCGCAGGTAGACAAATTCAAACTGAAATTTATTATCCTGCAACATCTGCTGGTGATAATACGCCGGTTGCCAATGGAAATTTTCCAATTATTGTTTTTGGTCATGGTTTCGCCATGTCTTGGGATGCCTATCAAAATATTTGGGAACATTATGCTCCGAAAGGATATATTTTGGCTTTTCCAAGAACGGAAGGCAATTTATTTCCCGCTCCCAGTCATCAAGATTTTGGATTGGATTTGAAGATTGTTGGTGATAAGTTAGTGGCGCTCAATAGTGCAACTACCTCGTTGTTTTTTCAGAAAATTTTGTCGAATGTTGGGATTATAGGACATTCAATGGGCGGTGGTGCTTCAATACTAGCAGCATCGGGAAATAGTTCTATTCGAACAGTTATTGGTTTAGCTCCAGCAGAAACCAATCCGTCAGCAATTACCGCAGGTAGCGGTGTTACAGTACCTGCGCTTATTTTCTCAGGAAGTCAGGATGGAGTAACGCCCCCAGCTGATCATCACCTCCCAATTTTTAATAATTTGAGTTCTGGCTGTAAAACATTTGCAAGCATTACTGGTGGAGCACATTGCTATTTTGCTAATAGCAACTTCAATTGTGATTTTGGAGAGGCAACTTCTTCAACAGGAATAAGTATTTCAAGAAGCCAACAGCATCAAAGAACCTTTAGTTTACTAGATCCATGGTTATCTTTTATGCTAAAGGATAGCTGCGATTCGTATGCGACTTTCATGAATAGATTAGATGATGCACCAGCTCAACTTGTGGTAAATTCAACTTGTTCTATCAATCCAATTCCAAACATCCAATTCAGTAATGGAACACTAACAGCCTCAGTAAGCGGCTTTCAGTACCAATGGTCTTTAAACGGTCAGAATATTGCTGGTGCTATCAATCAAGATTATCAACCAACCTCTTCAGGACAGTATGTTGTTGAAGTAATTTTTTATAATGGTTGTTCTGAGGTTAGCGCTCCCTTCGACCTGAATGGTCTCGAGGTTCAAGTGACGGAAAACAATAAATTGTCTTTGTTCCCGAATCCTGTTAATGAAATAATTTTTATCGATAATTTACCCAATGATACCCCTATTTTGATTTATGCAAATGATGGGTTGGTTTGTTTTTCAGGTTTGTACGAAAATGGAATTGACGTATCTAATTTGGTACCAGGTATTTATATCTTAGAAGTTGACAAGCGACATTTTAAGTTTATTAAACACTAACAAATAAAAACTAACAGGTACAGTTTTACGCTTGTTATTAAATTATTTTAAAGTTTCAGATATTATTCCATTAAAATGTCCTAAATTGGGAAGAAAATATCCAATATGGGACGAATTAAGGTGTTTGTTGTTGAAGATGATTTGATGTATTCTAAAATATTGAAGCATAAATTATCAATGGATCCTGATTTTGACATTAAGCTTTTTTCTGATGGAAAAAGTTTTGAGCGTTATATCGATGACAAACCAGATATCGTTACCTTGGATCATAGTCTTCCCGATGTTACAGGATTGGAATTGTTAAAAAAAATAAAGAAACAACAGCCTAATACAAAAGTCATCGTATTATCAGCTCAAGAGGATGTTGCTACAGCTTTGGAAATGTTGCGGAATGGTGCATACGATTACATTATTAAGGATAACCAAGCCATGGATAAACTCTGGCATTTAATCCATCAAGCCAACGAAAAAATTGAGATGGAAAAAGAGGTAGAAATGCTATCAAACGAGGTAGGTGCTAAATACGATTTTCATCAATATATAAAGGGTTCAAGTGCTCCAATGCAAAAGGTATTTGCGCTATTGGAAAAATCTACTATGGCAAATATTACTGTTTCAATTACTGTAGAAACGTGAACAGGAAAGGAACTTTCAGCTAAAACTATTCATTATAATTCTTCGAGAATGCGAAAGCCTTTCGTGGCAATAAATGTTGCTGCAATTCCAAAGG
>CANHJY010000192.1 GCA_947461185.1 Flavobacteriales bacterium | reverse complement strand
TCTTGAGTTTTTGCAGTTCAAATAATGAATCTCAAGGGATAATTTACTGCCAAACTAGGAAAAGTGTTAAAGAACTCGCCCAACTGCTTCATGCTCAGCGACTTGAAGTGTCAATGTATCATGGAGGCATGAGCAAGGAGGATAGAGAAAAAAGTTTGCAATTGTGGTTAAGCGAAAAAAAGAGGATTATGGTCGCTACAAATGCATTTGGAATGGGTATAGACAAACCTAATGTGCGCTATGTCCTACATTTTGAATATCCGGATTCCATTGAAGCCTATTATCAAGAAGCAGGAAGAGCTGGAAGAGATGGAAATGAAGCAAATGCTATTGTTTTTTGGGAGCAGGTTGATATTTCAGGTCTAAAGGAACGTCTGAGTGATAGGTTCCCTGAAATTGCATTCGTAAAACAATGTTATTTTGCTTTATGTAATTTTTTAAGTGTTGCTATTGACTCAGGTAAAAATGAAAATTACAATTTTGATTTTCAACGCTTTTGCAAAAACTATAAACTAGATATACAAAAGACCTACCACGCACTTAAAATTTTAGAATCAAACGGAACAATTGCGTTCAACGAAGATATCAATCAATACACAAAAATTAAATTCATAATTGGCGGAACTATTTTGTACAACTTCCAAATCAATCACCCTAAATCGATTCTTGTGATTGAAACACTAACACGAAAATTTCCAGGCATTTTTGATTACTATTTTGACATCAGAGAAAAGGCAACTGCGAATGATTTAAAAATGGACGAAAAGGACTTTATTTCACAATTGAAATTTCTTGAAAAGTATGGGGTAATAGATGTTTCATGGAAAAGTAACCTTCCCGTCATCACATTTATGGAAAATAGGATAGCGGATAATTATTTTTCAATTTCCAATGAAAAATATACCGTTCGTAAAAACAATGCCTATGACAAACTAAATAAAGCACTTGAATATCTGAACACCAACTCATGTCGGAGTGCATTTATCTCTCAATATTTTGGTCAAACAGAAGAAAGTTGTGGCTATTGCGACAATTGTGAAAAACGGCAAGATATTCCTCAAGCAGGTTTAAATTATGAAAATGCCATTGTATCTATCTTAGAAGTTGGAAAAACTTTTCAAGAAATATTAAATGTAACCAAAATAGAAAAAGAGCTGCTAAAAAAGGAGATGAATAAGCTTATTCTTGATGGCCAAATAATTTTTGAGAATAACCTTTTCAAGAAAAGCTCTTAATTTCCGCTTTTCTGAAAGCTCGACTTTAATTCTTGAATTTCTTTCTGTAACTGCTGCATACTTTTACCTAGTTCCGCATCGTCAGGACGCACCTCAGGAAGTTCAGGAGAAATATAATTGACAAACTTCCATATTTCCAAAACATCATTGGCGTTAACCAAATAGGGTTTGTAAAATGTATTTGTCGAACACAATTGAAAGGATTGCTGAGATTCCAATAAATTATGCACGACTTTAAATACAATCCCTTCATCTTTAGTTATGACAATACACGGAGTACCTGACCTAACAGTCATCCAATTTTGGACATACTCACCAACTACATAAGAACCTTCTACTACAGGTGGCATTGAATCTCCTTGTATAGGGAAAGATCTATATTTTTTACTCTTAGATAAGAATGGAAGATGAAAAGTAGGCAATATCTTGATGTAGTCGGGATCAGCATAACCAGATGTATAGCCCGCACTTGCTTTAAGAGGAACAAGTTCGATTAATTCTTCATCATTTTCATCTAATGTTGTGGTAAGAACCCTTAGATTTCTTCCTTCGATGTCAGAAAAAGTTCCGTTGTCAATTCTTAACCAATCAGACTCAACAAATTTCGAAAAATCCTTTTTGACAAGGCTGTCTATAGAAACTTTGTAATAATCGCTAAACGCAATCAAACCCTCCAAATTTGGTTGAGCTACTCCATTTTCATAACCACTGTAAGTTGATCTTGTAAGGCTAAGTTCTTGAGCTACTTCCTCTTGAGATTTCTTAATTCGCTTTCTTAAAAGTTTTAGATTGGAGCCAATAATCATGATTGTGATTTTTTACAAATCTAATAAATTCCTAATTAATAATCAAAAAATGATAAATATTTAATCAAATTTAATTCACTTTTATCGGCTTACCAATTTTATGGGCATAAACAGCGATTAACTTTGCTCCGAAAAACAAAATTTGTGAACTGTAATAAACATAAGCCAATATGATAAAAAGCAAACCTGCCACTCCTCCACTCTTCGCTGCAAAGAAAAAATGCTGTAAATAATAATTGATGAGCAATTGACCTAGATAGAGTAAAATAGCGGTAATCAAAGCGCCGAAAAAAGCTAATTTCCAACGAACATAACCGTCATGAAGATATTTAAAAATGAGCATAAAAATAAAGAGATTCATACCTACTGATAAAAGATGTTGAAGAATTTGTAAGAGATAAAATTCCATATTTGAATTTTCGTAAAATACTTGATCCAAGGAAGAAATTAGAAAGGCTTGAGCAAAATAGAAGGCGATAACTAAAACTGCTATTCCACCAACAATTCCCATGGAAATTAATCGGAAAATTATCGAGTTTATAATTTTTTTCTTTCGATTATCAAATTTTTTACGAATTCCAAAAAGTTCGTTGATACTATGTTTAAAGTATACTACAAATGCAGAGCTCACCACCAACAAAGCAATAATTCCAAAAAATTTAGCTAAAATACCTGTACCACTCCATTGCATTTGCTCAACCAGATCAACGATTAACCCCGTATCTTTTACACCAATATTGGCTTCGAAAAGATCTTGAATAATGATCTCAATTTCATTTTTTCTATAAAATGAACCAAAAACAGCAATCAGCAAATAAAGCATTGGAATTAATGCCAGCATAGTGTAGTATGCTAAGGCTGCTCCTAAATACATTGCTTTGTCTTCTATAAATCCTGTAAAACTATCTTTAAGGAGTTCTGGAATTCGATTCAAAGGCAACCAATCACTAGATTTTTTTTTCAATTTTGATTGCATGAATATCTTGCATTGGTTTTAAACTGTTTAAAACAACTTTTTCTTTTCTTTTTGTCATAAAATAGTTCTCGTAAACATAACCTGTAAAAATCGAACGAACAAAATTAAGTTCAAGATCACTGCTATTTTCAATGTTTTCAGAGAAATTTAAAGTGTATTCATTTGGTCTAAAGTAACATCTCTTTCCATTTAACAAAACAGAATTTATTGTCCCAAACAACTTAGCTTCTTCCAATGATGTGTATTTATAGTACATTTTCTCCGGACTTCCGCTTCTTGAAAATTGACCATTTTTCAGATGATAAATCTTATCTGATAATCCAAGTAATTCTGTTCCATCGTGGGAAACAAGAATAATTGAAATATTTCTTACACTCTTTAATTCGGCAAAATATCTGATTATTTTGGAGCGCATTCTTCCGTCCAAATGAGAAAAAGGTTCATCGAGCAACAATAATTTAGGCTCTTTAACAATAGCACGACCAATGGCCAAACGTTGTTTCTCTCCTCCTGACAAGGTTATCGCTTTCTGTTTTCGTAATTCACTCAATTCCAATACATCAAGAATCTCAGCAATCCATATGGATCGCATTTCATTTGGCAAATACAAAACTTGTTCTTTCAAATTTTCTTCAACAGTATGAAAATCATCCAATTTAAAATCTTGATTAACCAGTTCTATATCTTGATGCCCTGGGACTAGCAGCTCGTTTGGGCCTTTAACTTTTTTTCCTTCAAAAAATACGCTACCTGATTGTGCGTCTAAATGACCTCCGATAATTTTCAATAATGATGATTTTCCCGCACCGCTCTTGCCTAGAATACCAATTGTTTGTCCTTCTTGGATAGATAAGTTAATATCCTTTAGAATAGTCTTGTCAAAATGCAATGATATATTCCGAATCGCTAACATTAAAAAACGAGTTCTTTAGGAAAGGCTTTTGACGCAATATAAATCCCAGGGACTGGATCTGAAAAAGGTTCATTGTCTTTAAGGTAAAAGGTAAGTTGATAGTTATCCTCTTTTTTTTCCAAAATGTGTTGATCTACTAATTGCTTGGAAGCACCCAGAAAAACACTTTCACGCCCCTTCATCTTGAGCTCATAAAGCAACATATCAAGTACTTCATATTCGAACAAATTCCCTTTAGGATATTCGCCCTTCAAGTGATAAATACCGTTTTCATGAAAAATAACTTCTTCTATTTCCGATGTAACCCTTAGTTCATCCTCCCAGAGATATTTTCTATTGTTTTCAGATTCCTTTCC
>CANHJY010000191.1 GCA_947461185.1 Flavobacteriales bacterium | reverse complement strand
CCAACGCAACTCAATATTAAACCAAAATTTGAGGCTATTGTAAAATCAACAGAACGATTAAATGTGAAATCCTTTCTCGCTAATCCAAATTTGCTTCAACTGATTAATGGAAAATTGGATAGTAATTTCGTAGCCATTAATGACGCCAAATATTTTTTCGAACAGTTGGATAGCTGTACTTTTTATATTGGTAATAACTTAAAGCCTGTTTACGAAAAAGTTAAGACAGTAGATGTATTTAGCCTTATTGGCGAACTCGATCATCTAACGAATATATCAACAGGTGGCATGGACGTTTTTCTAAATATTATACCCCTCTATGCTGCAATAAATCGTTATTTCATAGTTTCAAACCATGCTGCACTCCATGTTACCCAGGATGATTACAAATACATCATTAAAGGGAACTTAGATTTCAATAGCCAACAAAATGCATTTTTTGAAAGTATCATTTTAGGTTCAGAAATTCAAGAATTAAATAGCGCATTAAAATAAGATGCCGCCTTGGACATTCTCGAACCATACCATGAAAAAAATTCTCCATCTACAATTAAAATTGTTGAATCAGGAAAATGTTTTTTCATTTCTTCCAGATGGGTTTCATTGAACGGATAAGGTTCTGAACTCAATAATACCCATTTGGGCTGAACTGTGATATTAAATGGAATATCCAAAACTGGATAGCGCTTCGATGTAATTAAATTTTTCAAACCAATCTTTGTCATCATGGCATCTATAAACGTATCTTTTCCAGCACACATGAATGGTTGTTTCCAGATAAAGTAAATCGCCGTATTACCAGTTTCAAAAAGCACTGGTTCTTGAAATGAATCGCGTATATCAGCAATTAATAATTTGGCTTCAACATCCTTATCAACAATATTTCCTATTTGTTGAATCATTTCAATTGCATCTTCAAAGCTATTTATATCAGAAATCCAAACTGGGGCAATTTGCTCTAAAAGCAGAATATCTTCAATAGTATTTTCTTCTTTATTGGCAATAATCAGATCAGGATTAAGTTCCTTCACTGACGAAATGGATACATTTTTTGTTCCTCCTACTCTTTTCTTGGCTTTAAACCATGATTTAGGATGTACGCAAAACTTTGTTATGCCAACCACCTCATCTTCAAGCCCTATATCAAACAGCAACTCAGTTTGAGAAGGAACTAACGAAACAATTCTTTTAGGTGTATCTTTCAAAAGGACTTCACGTCCCATTTGATCAATAAAACGTTGCATATTTAAGACATTGCAGCAATCACGTCATAGCGCGTAACAATATGAAAATTACCGTCGGCTAAGTCCACTAACACAGCAGGTGTATCGCGATTTATCAATTTACATAAATCATCGACATGTGTTCCTTTCGTAACAATTGGGAATGCAGGGGCCATAATTGATGATATAGGCGCATCCTTGAGCTCTGGCTGATCGACCAAAAGTTGGTAAACTCGACTGTCATCGATTGAACCTACAAACTTATTGTCTTTTAAAACTGGTATTTGAGAAATTCCGAACTTTCTCATTTTAGCAACTGCATGAGATACCAACTCTTCCGCATAAAGTGTAATTAATGGTCTGTTGCCATGCTCAGCAATTAAATCAGCAGCAGTAGTAAATTCTTCCTCTAAAAATCCTCGTTCCTTCATCCATTCGTCGTTAAAGATTTTACCAACATAACGGCTTCCATGATCATGAAAAAGAACAACAACAACATCATTTTCAGTGAGTTCGTTTTTTAATTGTAGTAATCCTTTTATTGCTGCACCTGCGGAATTCCCAACAAAAATCCCTTCCTCTCTTGCCAATTTTCGTGTGTATACCGCAGCATCTTTATCGGTAACCTTTTCAAAAAGATCAATAACATCAAAATCAACATTTGCGGGAAGGATATCTTCTCCAATTCCTTCTGTAATGTATGGATAGATTTCGTTTTCATCAAAAATTCCGGTCTCCTTATATTTTTTGAAAACTGATCCATAGGTATCAATTCCCCAAATTTTAATATTAGGATTTTTCTCTTTCAAATAGCGCCCAACTCCAGAAATAGTTCCTCCTGTTCCTACTCCAACAATAAAATGCGTAATCTTACCATCTGTTTGCTCCCAAATCTCAGGTCCAGTAGACTCATAATGTGCCAATCTATTAGAAAGATTATCGTATTGGTTCACATACCAAGAATTAGGTGTTTCTTGGGCAAGTCTTCTTGATACTGAATAATAAGATCTAGGGTCAGTAGGTTCAACAGCGGTTGGACAAACAACTACCTCTGCACCAACGGCTCTAAGGATATCCATTTTTTCTTTAGATTGTTTGTCATTCAAAACACATATCAATTTGTATCCTTTGATAATGCAAGCCAAGGCTAATCCCATTCCCGTATTTCCTGATGTACCTTCAATAATCGTCCCACCAGGATGAATTAGGCCGGCTTTTTCTGCATCTTCAATCATTTTTACAGCCATACGATCTTTTACTGAATTACCAGGATTCGTTGTTTCAACTTTGGCAAGTACCAATGCTTTAACATCCTTGGTCAATCTATTGAGTTTAACAAGCGGTGTATTACCTATGGTTTCCAGTATGTTGTTGTATATTTTCATGATGCAGATTTTTCACAAATATAGGTATTGGAATTGAGCATGAGTTAAAATACCTGTAAGTTAGAATATGCTTTTCAATCAATTATATGCAATTCCATTGAAGGTATTTTGTAGCTTTGATCATCTCAAATTTTATGAAACAGTTTTTATTTATTTTTAGTTTCGGGTTGATTTTGTCTTCATGCAAAGGATTAAAAGACATTTCTATCCAAGTTGAACGACCTGCCCAAATTACAATTCCCAAAGAGATTCAATCCATCGGCATTTTAAATAGATCCATACCAGCTCCGAATTCTGGCTTGGAAGCAACGTTAACACTTGAACGTCCAGAAGGTGATATTGAACTATCAGGTGAGTGTCTAAGAGGATTGAAAGAAACTTTGGCACAAAGTGAACGATTTATCTTTGTAGGCTGCGACACTACGCTTGAAGCTGCAGATCAAAAAAGTTTGGGTTTTGGCTATGAATTGCCATGGAATTTCGTTGACAGTCTGTGCAAAGCTGAAAAAGTTGACGCCATTCTGTCTTTAGAATATTTTGATACCGATTTCAGTATTCTCAATCCGGGTATAACGGCAGTAAACGCAGTTGGACAAATTTTATCAGGAAACAATACTGGGGTTGAAGTTCGTGGTACAGCTAATGCTGCCGCTGGATTTCGCGTGTACCACCCCCTCAATGAAAACATTATTTATGAAGACCGATTTGAATTTGAAAAAAGATGGTCGGTTCGCAGTTACAGCGCAGTAGATGCTATGAATAAGCTGATCCAACGACAAGATGCGCTTTACCAAGTTAGTTATGAAACAGGCGTCGATTTTGCTCAACATATTGTACCACTCAACTATTGGGAATGGCGCTCCTATTTCAAAGGTAAAGGTGAAATGAAAATTGGCGGTCTTCATGCACAAGTGAACAATTGGGAAAACGCTATTGTAAGTTGGACCAATGTTTACAATAGTTCTACAAGCGGCAAATTACGAGGAAAAGCGGCTTACAATATTGCGCTTGGTTATGAAGTACGTGGAGATCTTCAAAATGCACAAAAATGGCTTCAGTTGGCTTATATCGATTATCCCAAAAAGACGGTTTTGAATTATGAATACCTCATTGAAAATCGAATTTGGGAGCAAGAAAAATTAAATCAACAGAAAAACTAATTAATTTTTGAACCAAAATCTTAGGCTTTTGTAAGCGCAACCTATGATAAAAAAAATTGTATTCCTTAGCTCGGTTTTTATGACCGTTTTGAGCTATGCACAAGAAAGTTGCACATTCAATTCTTACAACAAAAAAGGTGGGCATTATTTATTCAGCACCTACTTTAAATCGGACATGCAAACGCCTCTGGAAGGTGAATGTACCTCTTATAATAACGGACAAGTTTATGAAAAAAGAGTGTTCGAAAATGGAATTATAAAAGAAGAAGCACTTTATAATCTTGATAAACAAATTCGAGAACGCTACACCACCGATTTCAAGAAAAACGATAGTGTCATTGGAAAAGTAGAATATTACCATGAAAACGGAAGCCTAAACCAAATTACCATTTTTTATAAGAACAGTGAAGGAAGAAGATGTCAAAGGATGACAGTTTATTACCTCAATGGAAATAAGAGTATTGAACAGTATTTAACGTGGAAAAAATTATCAGAAATCGACACGATTTACGAAATCAAGAACCAT
>CANHJY010000190.1 GCA_947461185.1 Flavobacteriales bacterium | reverse complement strand
GTGCAATTTCCTCTGCTCTTGTAGCACCAACAACGAACATTAGATTTTCTGGATTTCCCCAAGTCAATGATGTCTGAATGACGTTTTCGTATAATTTTCTACCAGTTTTACTTTCGATCATTTGAAAATCTAAAGCGCCTTTATTGGATGTTAATGCCAATAACACTACCCATTTGTTTTCATAATCTAAAAAGGGTTTGACACTATCTTCACCCATATATGGCGCAACAGTAATAGCGTCGCAACTGTTTGTTTCAAAGAAGGTTTTGGCGTAATAACTCGAAGTATTTCCGATATCTCCTCTTTTAGCATCAGCAATTACAAAACAATTAGAGGGAATGTAGGCTATTGTCTTAGCTAAAGATTCCCATCCCTTCGCACCATAGCACTCATAAAATGCAGTATTTGGCTTATAGGCAACAGCAAAATCTTGAGTCGCATCAATAATTGCTTTGTTAAACTCAAAAATAGGATCTTCAGAATCGAGCAAATGATGCGGGATTTTGGATAAATCTGGATCCAATCCAACGCAAAGGAAAGATTTCTTACTAACAATTTGATCAATCAATTCTGTTCTTGTCATGCTGCTACTTCTTGACCTTTTAGTTTCTCGGCATTTTCTGCAAGTTTCAGAGAATCAATCATATCCTTCAAATCACCGTTCATAAAGGCGCTTAGGTTATAAATTGTTTTGTTGATTCTATGATCTGTAATTCTTCCTTGTGGATAATTGTAAGTCCTGATTTTGGCTGATCTATCTCCTGTTGAAACCAAGGTCTTACGCTGGGCGGCACGCTCATTATGTACACGATCTAATTCAGCTTGATAAAGCCTTGATCTTAATACTGAAATTGCTTTTTCTAAATTCTTGTGCTGAGAACGCCCATCTTGACATTCAACAACTACTCCAGTCGGAATATGTGTTAAACGAATTGCAGACTCTGTTTTATTAATATGCTGACCACCAGCACCTGAAGCACGAAAAGTATCTTTTCGCACGTCGTTCATATCCAGTTCAAAATCAACCTCTTCGGCTTCTGGAAGCACTGCAACGGTAATTGCTGAAGTGTGCACCCTGCCTTGAGATTCAGTTTCAGGAACCCTTTGAACGCGGTGAACACCAGACTCAAATTTCAGCATACCATAAATTCCAGCACCAGTAATTTCCATCGAAATTTCTTTGTAGCCTTTCACCGAACCTTCGGAAGAGTTAAGAATTTCGTATTGCCATCCCATTTCTTTAAAGAACATGGTATACATTCTAAAACAATCTTCAACAAAAATACAAGCTTCATCTCCTCCTGTCCCAGCTCGTAATTCCAGTATTGCATTTTTATCATCTTCTGGATCTTTAGGAATCAAGAGCATTTTAATCTCTTCTTCTAAATCAGGCTTTTGAGTTTCAAGATTATCGATTTCTGTTTTGGCCATTTCCCTCATCTCCTGATCATCTTCAATTTCGAGCAGTTCTTTTGCACTTTTCAAATTGCCCAACAGATTCTTGTATTGAAAATAAACTTTATCGAGAATTTCAAGATCTTTGTATTCCTTATTGAGTTTGACATAGCGATCCATGTTGGAAATAATTTCCGGATCCACAATCATTGTACTTACTTCAACAAAACGAATATGAATCGCCTCTAATTTGGATAAAAGATCAGACATTTAATTTAAAAATTGAATGCAAAGTTACTTAAATTCAAGTGACTGATAAAAATTGAATCCATTATAATACAGGATTTATTCTTGAATAATTTCTAAACTTATTCATAGCAAAACTCTCCATAAGGTGATATTATGGTTACTTTTTTGGAATTGGCTGCCTCAACCCTCCCCACAATTTTCGCTTCAACACCGAAAGAAGCTGATATAGCAATTAATTTTTGAGCAAGATCCTCGTTAACGTATATTTCCATTCGATGTCCCATATTAAACACCTTGTACATTTCTTTCCAATCCGTTCCGGATTCATGCTGTATCAATTTGAACAAAGGTGGAACTTCAAATAAATTATCTTTGATTACGTGCAAATTATCTATGAAGTGTAAAACTTTTGTCTGCGCACCACCAGAACAGTGAACCATTCCATGTATTTGGTCCCTATATAATTCAAGGATTTTTTTAATGATTGGAGCGTAGGTACGTGTTGGCGAGAGTACCAATTTACCTGCGTCAAGCGCAACGTCGTCGATTTTATCTGTTAGATTTAGCGTTCCAGAATATATTACCTCTTCAGGAATCAATGGATCGTAACTTTCAGGAAACTCGACTGCCAATGATTTATTAAACACATCATGTCTTGCTGATGTCAGACCATTGCTTCCCATTCCCCCGTTATATTCATGCTCGTAATGAGCCCGACCAAATGAAGATAAACCAACAATTACATCACCAGCTTGAATATTATGATTGGAAATAACATCGGACCGTTTCATTCGACAAACCACTGTGGAATCAACGATGATTGTCCTGACCAAATCCCCAACATCTGCAGTTTCACCCCCGGTTGAATAAATTCCAATACCGTTTTGTCGAAGTGATGCAAGTAAATCTTCGGTTCCCTCAATAATTGCTGACAATACATCTCCTGGAATTAAGTTTTTATTTCTACCAATGGTTGACGATACAAGAATGTTATCAACAGCACCAACACAGAGTAAATCATCAACATTCATTATCAATGCATCTTGGGCAATTCCTTTCCAAACAGAAAGATCCCCTGTTTTCTTCCAATACATGTAAGCTAAGGACGATTTAGTGCCGGCTCCATCAGCATGCATAACGACACAATAATCTTGATCGCCGGTGAGGAAGTCAGGGATTATCTTACAAAATGCCTTTGGAAAAAGACCTTTATCAATATTTTTTATGGCATTGTGAACATCTTCTTTTCCAGCGGAAACCCCTCTTAAATTGTATCTGTTATCGGACATGAAAAGTTTTGGTCAAAGATAATAAGTATTCCAAAAAAACTTGAATCTATTCTTCGAGCAATATCTTTTCTTTCCTCAAAAGTTCTTTTAAAATTGATTTGTAAGTCACAAACTCTTGATCTTTTGGATTTATAAAATTTACATATCCGACCTTTCCGAAAAGATGTTTAAGATAATTATGATCATTGATACCTCGGTGTGAAAGGTGACTTACGAGTCCAAATTTTTGAATGTAGTAGAGCTCTTGCCTCAAGCGATGGCGTTCTACTTTCGCGACTTGTGGTTTCTCATTAACAACTATACCTGTCACCATTTGAATTGTGTTTCTTGACATCAACCGACATTTCTGCATATTTAACTTCAAGTTTTTTTCAGAAAGAATACCGATTAAATAAGACTTCAATTCCATTAAATTAAAATCTCCAGAAAAGCTCATGTCATCCGCATAACGCGTATATCTTATTTTTCGAATAGCACAAAAATCTCCAATTTTATTATCAATATCGAACATGATTAAATTGGAAAGATACGGACTTGTTGGAGCACCTTGAGGCAGGCTTCCTGATTTACAGCACAATTTAGCAAGCAAATTGGCAAGTTTTTCAGTATAACCAAAATTCAAGAAAACCTTCTCAACCTCAGATAATTGCAATGATGGGAAAAAATTTGATATATCAGCCGTAAATAGCATTTTTTGTTTAACGTGGAATCTCACATTGTGTTTAATCCCTTTGCCTTGAATATAAGCTTTAGCGTATTTACTGATCCCTACTTTCGAAAGCATATTGTGCAAAATCCAAGATTGAATATCTTTCAAGTTAGGCAAGGGTTCTGATATTCCTCTCGGTTTACCAGATTTTTTTGCAATTGAAAAATTTCGATAGAATTTACTCGTATGTGTAACAGCTTTTTTGAGGTACTTTTCTTCATAGCCCAACAAAAAAGATAGATGTTTATCATTAAAAACGATTGGAACTTGCTTGTTATGTAGGTTTTTCGCATAATTCAAACAGTCAGATATGAACTGCTCAGTGCAACCATTCCTTCTTGATTCAGCTAAAAATTTAGATTTATAAATTTGAAAGTTCATAGTACATTTATTTCTTAAATCGAGCAGGATTTCTCCCGCTCGCTGTAAGATTACGGGTTTGAATGGGCGGAGCTCCGCGAAGCCCTTTACAAACCCGAAGCTTGAAAATCAGTTCACCTCAAGAACAATGACTCACTGTTCCATGGATTGTTGCACATTGGCAATCTTATTAAATTCCATCGAGCGTTCTGATGGAATAAAAACCATATTTAGGTTCCATTTGGCTATTTTATATTTCAAGTCTTTCTGAATCCATTTGTTTTTCGATGTATTT
>CANHJY010000189.1 GCA_947461185.1 Flavobacteriales bacterium | reverse complement strand
TTTAATGGTCTTGCGCCCATATCAATATTATGCAGTAGAATCGTTGATTGAAACGGTTAAAAACACAAATAAGAACGGGTACATCTGGCACACAACAGGTTCAGGTAAAACATTAACATCCTTCAAAGCAAGTCAAATATTAATGAACTTGCCACAAGTAAAAAAAGTAGTGTTTGTAGTAGATAGAAAAGATTTAGATTACCAAACAACCAAAGAATTTAACAGCTTCAGTAAAGGGAGCATTGACGGAACTGATAACACAAATGCGTTAGTAAACCAATTTGTAGATGAAACAAAATTAATTGTTACAACCATTCAAAAATTAAATACAGCTATTAGTAAAAAGCAGTATTTAGCGCGTATGGAGAAATTGCAAAATGAACGTATTGTATTCATCTTCGATGAGTGCCACCGTTCGCAATTTGGCGAAACACATGCTCGAATAAAATCATTTTTCAACAATATCCAATTGTTTGGTTTCACCGGAACACCAATCTTTGCTGATAATGCAGTTAAAAATGAACTTGGAAAACGCACAACAACTGAACTCTTTGGAGAGTGTTTACACAAGTACGTTATAACGGATGCCATTAAAGATGAAAATGTATTAAAGTTTTCAGTAGAATATGTTGGTCGCTACAGACAAAAAGATACTGCAACAGAAATCGACATAGAAGTAGAAGATATTGATGTAAAAGAATTAATGGATTCACCAATCCGTTTAGAAAAAATCACCGATTATATCATTGCAAATCATAATCGTAAAACTCACAGCAAAGAGTTTACAGCAATGTTTTGTGTCAGTAGCATTGAATCTTTGATAAAATATTATGAGTTGTTCAAGTCCAAAAAAGAAGCATGTTTACACAACTTAAAAATTGCAACGGTATTCAGTTATGGCACAAATGAAGACGATAAGGATGCAAATGGAATGATGATCGATGCTTTTGAAGATGAAACAACTTTTGGATTAGCTGCAGAACCTAAGGCAGCTTATGGAGAAAATGTGCATTCACGCGAAAAATTAGATGAATTCATTGGAGACTACAACAAAATGTTTGGTTCAAATTTCTCTACAAAAGACAGTGTTTCATTCTACAATTATTACAACGATATTTCAAAAAAGGTTAAAGAGAAAAATATAGATATTCTATTGGTTGTCAATATGTTTTTAACTGGATTTGACAGTCCAAACTTGAATACTTTGTATGTCGATAAGAATTTAAAATACCATGGTTTAATACAAGCTTATTCGCGTACAAACCGCATTCTAAACGATTTAAAATCACAAGGCAATATTGTTGTCTTTAGAAACTTAAAGTTCCTAACAGACCAAGCAATTGCCTTATTTTCAAATAAAGATGCTAAGGACATTATCATCATGGAACCCTATGAAGATTATGTCAAAAAATTCAATGAAGCTTTCTTTGCATTGTTGGAAATAACACCAACTGTTGATAGTGTAAATGATTTGCAGAACGAAGAAGAGGAATTAGAATTTATCAAGGCATTCCGTGAATTGATGCGAATCAAAAACGTATTAAACACATTTTCGGATTTTGAATTAGAAGACCTTGAAATGGAGGAGCAGCAGTTCGAAGATTTCAAGAGCAAGTATTTAGACTTATACGATAAAGTAAAACCAGGAGCAGGGAAAGAAAAAGTGTCTATTCTTGAAGACGTAGACTTTGAATTAGAGCTTATCCATCGTGATGAAATCAATGTAACCTACATCTTGAAATTGTTAGCTAATCTGAAAAACGCAGAAGAAGGAGATAAAGCCAAAAAACAAAAAGAGATAATCGACTTACTAACTGGAGAAGCAAACCTTAGAAGCAAAAGAGAATTAATCGAACGTTTCATTTTAGAAAGCTTACCACAAATTGAAGATACAGAAACTCTACCTGATCAGTTTGAAAAATTCTGGAATGAAGAGCAAGTAAAAGCATTCAAACAACTGGTTAAGGAGGAAAATCTTTCAGAAGAAAAAACTGAACAATTAATCGAAAACTACCTCTTTGCAGAACGTGAACCTCTCCGTGAAGAAGTTATCAATCTTATCGAAGGAGAAAAACCAACAATATTGCAACGCAAAACGGTAGGCGATAGAATTCTAAGCAGAATCATGCTTTTTGTTGAAACGTTTGTGCATGGTTTTAATAAGGTGTTATAATTCGTGAAGATGTTTTTCGTTTTTTTTGAATTATAATTTTCAATCGTTTATTGCATGAATAGAATTGAATTATTCAACATAGTTTGGTTATTGCCTCTTTCTACAATAAAGCAAGAAAAAAATATTAAGATAAAAGACATCAAAGTTGCTTGTATTAAGTATGAAATTCCATTGCCGGAAAATGGGTATTGGTCAAAATTGAAGTATCACAAACATCAACCTCCACCTAATTTAGCACCATTGGTAGATAAAGAATTAAGTGATTCTGACAATGTTTTCGAATTAGTAAATAAGGATATTTCACCTTTAAAAAGAATTAATATAAAAAAGGCAGAAATTGAAAATGATAAACGTTTAGATTTAACAGTTAAACAGAATAAAAAATCATTTGATTCTGATGTTCAATTGCTAATAGACGATTTTAAAAATAGAAATAATCGATGGCAAAGATATGAAGGAACGATAAACTCTTCACGTCATTTATTCCCCATTTCAGTTAATGAATCCAATTTAAAAAGGACATTCAGCATATTAGATGCTTTTTTCAAAGCACTAAAAGTGCGAGGCCATAAAGTTGAAATAAATGATTCTCATACATTAATTATTTCGGACGAACCAATTCACTTAAGATTAAGGGAAAAAAGAGTTCGTTACGTAAAAGAAAAGAACTCTTATGGCAATTATCATGGTTACAAACCTACAGGTATGTTATATTTTATTGAAGGAGGTTCTTATGGTGATGTTTTTCTATCCGATTCCCAAAAAGTAAAAATGGAATCAAAAATTTCTTATTTAATTGCTTCATTAGAAATATTAGCAGAGAAGAAAGCAGATGAACGCATAAAAAGAGAAGAAATACATAGATTAAATCAACTTGAAAGAGAAGAGCATTACCGACAAAAAAAAATTATTGCAATAGAAAGACAAAAAGTAGAAGAACTATTCGTTAATTCAGATAATTGGGTAAAATCAAATAATTTAAGGAACTACATTCATGCATTAGAGCAAAACGCAATTCAAACAAATTCATTAACTGAAGAAGTAAGAGAATATGCCAAATGGGCAAGACTCCAAGCTGACAAATTAGACCCTTTGAAAGAATAGAGTTCTTATCTATGGAATTTTTTTGTTTGCAAATTATTTTTTTATTAATTCGGAAGATCAAAAAGTAACTTTTAAATAGATAATTCGTTTATATTTGATATAAAGTTTATCTTTGCACCCGCTAAAAAACAACAAGTTATGGCAATAGCAATAAAAAATATCCCTGTTTTAAATAAGACAAGTGCAAAAGCATTTGTGCAACAGGCAGATAATGCGTCAAAAAAAAAGACTGTTGTTAATTTTTCTTCTCAAGTAAAATCAGCAAAAAATATTTTAGAAAAAGCTAAATTGAAATAATATTCAGTGAATTTTATTGAGACAAAATGTTCATTTCAACCATTTACTGAGAAATTAATCAAATCTTCAGATAATTTTGAATGTGAAAATGAAGATTTAAATGACTTTTTTCTTAACGATTGTATAAACTATTCTAAAAAATTATTAGGTAAGTCTTATTGTTTTACTTTAGATGAAGATGAAACAAAAATCGTTTGTGCATTCACTATTTCAAATGACAGTATTAAAGTTAACACTCTTCCAAATAATAGGAAAAGAGTTGTTAATAAAACAATTCCAAGAGAAAAACAATTTAAGAGTTATCCCGCTGTTTTAATAGGAAGGTTAGGAGTCAATATAAAATTTGGACGTCAAGGCATTGGTACTGAATTAATGGACTTCATAAAATCTTGGTTCATTGACAAGGAGAATAAAACTGGATGTAGATTTATTGTTGTAGATTCTTACAATACAGAAAATGCAAAAAATTATTATTTGAAAAATAATTTCTATTTTTTATTTTCAACTGAACAACAAGAAAAAGAACATATGGGTTTGTCTTCAACTGATGAATTAAAAACAAGACTTATGTTTTTTGATTTAATCACACTTGAAATTGAAGAATAAGAAAAGGAAAAGCGGTCTTCGTCCTTCTCATCACAGCTTCAGAAAACATAAAAACAAGGGTATAACAAGCGGTTCGTCAAGAGTATGCATAAATGCAGTTATTGTCTCTCACGCCCTTGTTTTTAGCGTTCCTTAGC
>CANHJY010000188.1 GCA_947461185.1 Flavobacteriales bacterium | reverse complement strand
TGGAACGAAGATTTGTTGGAGGTAACGAGGCTTTTTCTTAGTGCTTGCCATTCACAGCATAATTCTTCCAATTGAAGTTTCTTAGTTTCAACTGGAGCTGCTTCTGCAAATTGAAATCTATAATAGATTCAATTGTAAAAATCAATACCACTTCACTGAAGTCGAACTCACCACTTGGGTCATTCACGCTTTCGTTGCTTCGCATCCAGACTGCTACTGTGTAAGGGGCGAATTTTGGTTGTTTTAAATTGAAGTCGTTTTTGTTAATTACGCATTGGTTTAAACTCCAATTCTTGGGGCAATTTATTCCATTGTATACTCGGATGTTATCAAATTCATCTGGTTCTCCGAGTATGAATTCTTCTTTATATGTTTCTACTATCTGGATGGCTCTGATTTGGATTTCAGGTCCACTTTCCAATTTGAGGCTGTCTTTTGATGTCATGTTCGCTGTTTATAATAAATACAGCGAAGTGTAATTAAGTAATCAAATCCGAATAAGTTTTTTAAACTTAATCATAATGTTCTAGGCTGCCAAACCTAGTTTCTTTATTTTCGTTACAGTGTTAATGTGAACTTCAACTATTTTAGCAACTTCAACAGCCTTATAACCTTTTTTCAATAGTTCAAGTGCTTTACTGTTTTTCGGCTTGGACAAGAACATCAAAGCATCTTCTTTGCTACCTTCTTTTCGGCCCCGATAAACATTTTTCATCTTGGCCAATCGAATTCCGCTGGCTTGGTTTTCTCTGATTTGCACACGATTCATTTCGGCAACTGTTCCAAGTATTGAAATCATGAGCTTGCTGATTGCATTCTCTTTGCCTTCATCATCCATCGTTCGAATGCCTTGGCTAATAAACTCGATGCAGATTCCCTTCTGAGTGAAATAGTGAATGGTATTGATGATGTCTCGAAGGTCACGACCAGCTCTGTCGATACTATATATGTATAGGCGATTAATTACTCCTTCATCAGCAAGGTGCTTTATTTCTTTTCCACCCTCTCTTTCAAAAAAGGGCATTGAACCAGATACCTTATCTTCAACTACAAGGTTGAAATCAGATTCGTTAACTCGTTGACGGTCGGTTTTTTGGTCGATGGAAGAAACACGTACATAAAGGACTTTCATATTCACAAATTTAGGATGGCTGTATTGACACCGTAAAATTATGAAGAAATATTCTATTATCCCAGTAATATCCTGGAATTCAGCAGTTTGCTAGTTCACAAAAAAAGGTATACTCTAAAATTGGGAATCAATAAATAGAAGCGGAAGACATACCAAACGTGACAATTTATGCGAGTTGATTGAAGAATACATTTAGACTTTGGGGTCTGAATTTTTCAACATCGTTCCAAAGCTGAAAGTAGCACCTTCAAAAGCATCATCACCTAACTTAATGCTTTTGCCCCAAGCATCGTGAAACTCGTTAATCTTTATTTTGTCAGTTATTTTATTATACCTCAACATTGTTTTATAACTACTGTGACCCGTAATCTCCATAACGGTTTCTGGTCGCATTCCCTTCATTAATGAAAGAGTAATGAAGGTTCTTCGACAATCATGACTTGCCAACTTTTGCCACCTTCTGTAGTCTTTTCTAATTACCTTATTTCCAATTTTTCGAATAATTGAAATTGGCTCATCAAATCCACATAGTCGTCCGACCTCTTTGATATCAATATTAAATTTAGATGAGGTGATTTTTGGGAGTAATGGTTGCTGGATACTTACATCATCTCTGAAATATTTCCTTATATCCTCCTGCTTAAAAAAGGTAAACTTTGGGTCAAACATATCCTTGAATAATTTAGCACCAGTTGTCAAGTCGTTAGCGTTTCTAATTAATTCTCGAATAGAATAAATTGACAATGGAATTGATAGCTTTTGACTTGTTTTTTTTGTTGTTACCTTTAATACTTGTTGGTCAATATCTCCTTCACCAGAATAAAATATATCTGACCACCTTAATGTTTGGCCATCGCTATAACGCAAACCTGTGCTTGCGAGAAAGACAAACAGGCTTGCGGTTCTTCTGTATTCAATGGCATTTTCTTCATTTTCGCAAAAATCAACCAGTTTAGCAAGATGGGTTTCTGATAGAGGAAAAATGTCAACCAATTCTCTGAATACTTTGTATTTGACAAACTTCAAATTGGTATGATAATCCTTTTCAACAGCCCAATGAAGAAAGGTTTTTAGCGTTTTGAAATATTTCCCGATAGTGTTGTTGCTTAAGCCAGTATCGCCAAACTGATTTTCGCATTCCTCAATGAAGTAATTATTCCATTGGTAAAAGAAATCATTATCAAATAATACCCAGCTTAGTTTCTTATTGTGGTCAATACAGAATTTTTGAAGATGGTCGAAAGTTGTTTTGTAAATACTGGTAGTAGCTGGGGAAACTGTATTTCTGCGTAAGCCTGTGAATTGAATCCATGCTTTGGCTGGTGATGGGATGGAATTGTTAATTAATTCATCACCTTGGTCATCAGAATTTTCGGGCAATATTAAAGAAGTGTATTTTTGTTGCTGAAGCAACTGCGTAAGGATGCCTTTAACACGTTTGACTGATGGAATTGTATCTTGTCTTTGTAAATCAAATAGAATATCCTGAAATATCTTGATGTGCTTTTCAATTAAATAATTAATTTCTTTAGCTCTTGGATGGTGGACAACAATCTCCTTATTAGTGTCAAATTGGTTGGGTAGTATTTTCTCCCGAATAGAATGTTTTAATGGGGTTTCGTTACCATTACGGTATAAAATAATGAGTTTACATAGACCTTCTTTATCAGGTTGGTCCTTACGTAGCTGAATTTTGATTGATGCCATTTTACAAAGATATGGATGTTAACTGAAATTAGGGTTGGCATTAGGGTTGATTTTATTACTACTTGTTTAACCGATAAAATTTTATAAAGTACATTATATCATGCATATATGAAATATTAAAATTTTCTACAATGTAATGTGAGGTCCCGTCCGGTCCGCCACTCTGTGGAAATGAAAGCCTTGAAGAAATTCAGGGCTTTTTTTTGTGATTTATTTTAGGCCTTGCTATTTATCTATATTTGATGATTCACAATCCCACATTGAATTACATGTCTACCAACAAAACTACCCCAAGAGATTTACAAGTATCCAAACTGGCCGAAAATATTATCGGTTCGGAAATCATTAAGTTGGCAGGAGAGGTCAATGAGAAGATTAAACAAGGTGAGAAAATTTACAATCTAACCATTGGCGATTTTAACCCCAAATATTTTCCAATCCCTGCTGAATTAAAACAGCTCATTGTTGATGAGTATTTTGCCGATCAAACCAATTATCCTGCAGCCGATGGAATGCTTGAATTGCGCAATTCAGTTTGCCATTTATTGAAAGAACGCGGAGGATTAGACTTTCAAAATGATGAAGTTTTAATTGCTGGTGGAGCAAGGCCATTAATTTATTCGCTTTTTAGAGCGCTAGTAAATTCGAACGACAAAGTAATTTTTGCAGTTCCGTCTTGGAATAATAATCACTACACCTATTTAAATTTTGCGCAGCCCGTTATCATTCAGGCGAATCCTGAAAATAACTTCATGCCCAAAGCAGCTGATATTAAACCCTTCATTCAGGATGCTTGTTTGTTAGCATTGTGTTCGCCACAAAATCCTACAGGAACTGTTTTTACCAAAGAAGATTTGGAAGAAATATGCGATATGGTTTTAACTGAAAATTCTCGAAGAGGTCCCGATCAGAAACCCTTGTATGTGATGTATGATCAAATTTATTGGGCCTTAACGTTTGGCGATATTCAACATTATGATCCAATTAGTTTACGTCCAGAAATGCGCGATTATACAGTTTATGTAGATGGTATTTCCAAATCATTGGCAGCAACAGGTGTTCGAATCGGATGGAGCATGGGACCCAAGAAAATCATTGATAAAATGAAAGCCATTTTAACTCATGTTGGAGCTTGGGCTCCTAAGGCAGAACAGATGGCATGTGCAAAATATTTGAATGATCTTTCTTCGTATGATGAATTTTTAACGATTCAAAAAAAAAAGATCAGTGATCGTTTGGAAGGATTTTACAATGGTTTTATGCAACTGAAAGCGGAAGGGTTTCATGTGGATGCAATTGCCCCTCAAGCTGCTATTTATCTTACCATTCAATTTAATTTGATTGGAAAGATAACGCAAGCAGGGAATATACTAGAGCAAACTACCGATATTACACGCTACATTTTGGATGAAGGAAAGGTAGCCGTTGTTCCGTTCTCTGCCTTTGGAGCGGATAAAAACAGTACATGGTTTCGATTGTC
>CANHJY010000187.1 GCA_947461185.1 Flavobacteriales bacterium | reverse complement strand
GGTTATCAGTGGCAATTTACTCAACTCCTATTTGAATGTTGTAATTTGTTGCCCGCTCACTACGAAAGTCAAAAATTATAAGGGAAATCTTGTTTTACAACCCAATAACGAGAACAATTTATCGGAAACTTCAGAAGTATTTACCTTTCATATCAGATCTGTTTCTAAAGAGCGTTTAGTTCGAAAAATCGGAAAAATTTCGAAAGAAGAACTATATCAAGTCAAAAAATGTTTGGATGAAATTCTAAGGTATTAATACTAAATTTACACGATGCAATTTGAGACTTATCAAACAATAAAAGCTTTACACATCATATTCATGGTGAGTTGGTTTGCAGGCCTATTCTACATTGTTCGACTGTTTATTTACCATACTGAAGCACAAAAAAAATCTGAAGCAGAACAACAAATTCTTTCAGCGCAGTTCATTATCATGGAAAAAAAATTGTGGTGGATCATTACGACGCCAGCTATGATACTGACTTTAATATTCGGCATTTGGATGCTGCTCGTTAATCCGGCGCTAATGCATCAAAATTGGATGCTGATAAAGTTAGGTTTTGTTGTAGTGCTTTTGTACTATCATGGAGTTTGTCAAAAAATTATGTTTGACATGATCAATAACAAATTCAATTGGACATCAAACGGTTTAAGGATTTGGAATGAATTGGCTACTTTAGTGCTTGTCGCTGTCATTTTTCTTGTAGAATTGCAAGGCTCAATGAATTGGTTGAAAGGAACGATTGGTTTTTTTGGTGTAGCCATTTTGCTCATGATGGGAATTAAACTTTACAAAAGATTACGTCAGTAAGGTGCTGAATACGCTTGGAAATATAACCTTACTTCCGAAGTGCTTTCTAATTTCCTGGTTTTTATTACTCCTGTTTGCTTTGTTGCTATTGTGGAAGCAAAATAAGTTTTGGCTCTTAACATTAACCTTGTCAGCGTTCGCTTTGGCTTCCGCCTTCGCTTTATTTACTCCGTATCTTTTCACTTGGGATGAACAGTTTCATGCATTGGTAGCTAAAAATAACATGTCAAATCCTTTTCATCCTAAACTTTTTCTAAATCATCCTGAAGGCATAACAATACCCTCTGATCAATGGGTTTTATCTGAAACCTGGTTGCATAAACAACCTTTCTTCACCTGGCTGATGGCCTTGAGTTTAAAACTATTTGGATCATCCGTATTTGCGGTGCGGTTGCCATCTGTGGTGCTCTTTTCAATCATGATTCCAGTAATTTATCGAATTGGAAAATTATTGTTTTCCCAAAAAACCGGATTAATTGCCGCGCTATTTGTTATGCACTCCGCTTATCTTCTCGGATTAGTTTCTGGAAGAATCGGAACAGATCATAATGATGCGGTTTTTATTGCACTAATTTTGTTTTCGTTTTGGGCATTTTTTGAGTGGCAACATTCCAATGCAAACAAGTGGATCTATCTCATTGGACTTTTTGTGGGTCTCGCAGTTTTAACTAAATGGCTCGTTGGACTTCTGGTATTCTTTGGTTGGGGAATTATGGCACTTCGAGAAGTTTATCTTCAAAAAAAACTTCAGCCCATGAAGCCTTTGTTGATTTCTTTGGGAATTGCTGCAATAATTTTCATGCCATGGCAAATATATTCCTTCACTAGGTTTCCAGAATTGGCAAAACAAGAGATGGCTTATAACAGTCAACATTTTTCGCAAGTTGTCGAAAAGCATTCAGGAGATTCCTCGTTTCATTTTGACAATATTTCCAATTTATATTTCGACCAAATCCTCTTCTCCGTTTTTATTTCATTATCCCTGTTGGCATTTATTATTTTCAAGCCTGAAAGGAAAAAGTTGATATTAATTTTTCTACCTATTCTGGTTGCTTACGTCTTTTTCTCATGCGCACAAACCAAAATGCCGTCTTTTACTGCCATTGTAATTCCACTTGTTTTGCTCATGTTCGCATTTACAATAAATACTTACACGACTTTAATCAAGAATACAAGGGTTAAATTGTTAGGCTCAGCACTCGTTATTTTTGTGATGATTAATTTGCTATTAAAACCGGGTCAAACATTAGACGCATATGGATTCAAAACAGGAACCGCTTTGTATAAGAACAACATTTCACATACAGCAATGCTTGAATTCATTCAAAAACAGCCTGTTGATGATAGGAAACGAGTTGTCTTTGGTTGCGATTGGAATAAATTCGCTTACATTTCTTGGATGTTTTACACGAATGATATTGCCTATCCTTTCTATCCTGATTTGAAAACCATCGATAAATTATTAAAACAGGGTTACGAAATTGAATTGATTGATTGGAATAATGCTATACCGGTGAAATTACAAAGTGACACCCGTTTGAAAATTATTGATTACCAACTTGAATACTCATGATTTAATCAATTAGAATAGACTTAATTCCTTTTCTTATCTTTAACCGATTCAAATTTAAAATGCATGTATAATAATATCTTAACCGAACAAAAAGGCGGAATACAAATCATTACCATTAATAGGCCGGCGCAACTTAACGCACTAAATAAAGAAACAATTAATGAATTGCATCAAGCATTGAAACTTGCAAATGAAGATATAAAAACAGGCGTAATTATTTTGACAGGTTCTGGTGAGAAATCATTTGTTGCAGGTGCAGATATTAAAGAGTTTGCTGATTTTTCAATTGCACAAGGTGGTGAATTGGCTCAGAAAGGTCAGGAGTTATTATTTACCTTTATTGAACAACTTACCACTCCAGTAATTGCAGCCATTAATGGATTTGCCTTGGGAGGCGGACTTGAATTGGCCATGGCATCGCACATAAGAATCGCGTCTACAAATGCTCGACTTGGATTGCCAGAAGTTTCATTAGGTGTGATTCCAGGTTATGGCGGAACCCAAAGACTTGCACAATTGGTAGGCCGTGGAAAAGCAAATGAAATGGTTTTCACAGCTGGAATGATAAAGGCAGATGAAGCCTTACAGTGGGGCCTTGTCAATTATATTGTAGAATTGGATGAGATTATGTCGAAAGCAGAAGATATTGCCACGAAAATTCTCAACAATTCTGGAACAGCAATCGCCGCTGCCATTCGTTCAATTAATGCCGGTTTTGAGGATGGTGTCAATGGTTACCATACTGAAATTGAGGAATTTGGAAAGAGTTTCGGCACAGCAGATTTTAAAGAAGGAACAAGTGCTTTTTTAGAAAAAAGAAAACCGAATTTTAGAGATTAATGTCTAACCCTATTAAGCGACTTCTTGGGCAAACTGCTGTTTACGGCTTATCGAGTATTGTAGCAAGGTTGCTGAATTATTTATTGGTTCCGCTATATACCCATGTATTTGCTGACCCATCAGATTACGGGGTTGTTTCAGAACTTTATGCTTGGGTAGCATTTTTAGTTGTTTTTCTAACTTTCGGAATGGAAACAGCTTTTTTTCGATTTCTTCAAGACAGAGATGATAAAAACACAGTGTTTTTAAACGGATTTTTAACCGTCATCGGAATTAATTCACTGTTCTTTTTGTTGCTATTGTTTTTCAATCAAAATATAGCTGATTTATTGCTCTTTTCAGATCACAATGAATACATCATCATCTTAGGTGCAATTGTCTGTATTGACGCCGTTAGCGCGCTCCCACTTGCGAAACTTAGAGCAGAAGAAAAAGCATTACGCTTTGCTACCATTCAGTTTGCTTCCATACTCGTTAATATATTTCTCAACCTCTTCTTTCTTTTAGTTTTATTCGATGACCAACGACCAGAAGAAGGGATAATGTTCATATTAGTGGCCAACTTAATTGCTTCTTTAGTAAAACCACTGATGCTTTATGAATCATTCATTCATCTTAAATTTCAGTTTGACTTTTCATTGGCAAAACAAATGGCAGTCTATGCTATACCATTAGTGATTGCGGGATTTGCAGGAATTATAAATGAAACTTTAGACAGAATTTTACTTAAACAAATGTTATATGACGGTCACTCTTTATCCAGTTTGCATGACGCCGAAGCACAAGTAGGAATTTACGCTGCGTGTTACAAACTGGCGATGTTAGTAACCATATTATTGCAAGCCTACAGATACGCTGCGGAACCATTTTTTTTCAATCAGATGAAGAATGCAGATAAAAACAAAATGTACACACGTGTCATGAACTTTTTTGTTGCAACCGTTTGTCTTGTTTTTTTAATCGTATCACTTAATCTAGACATTTTCAAATTATTTATTCGCAACCAAAATTATTATGCAGGTTTACATGTTGTTCCGATTTTGCTTTTGGCGAATGTATTTCTTGGAATATACTATAATCAAAGTATTTGGTATAAGTTAAGTGG
>CANHJY010000186.1 GCA_947461185.1 Flavobacteriales bacterium | reverse complement strand
CAAATGCATGAAAACATTGTTGGTTTAGACGCTGCTATTTTTATGCATCCGACTACTTGGAAGGCATCAGGGCATGTTGATGCGTTTAATGATCCACTCATTGATAATAAAGATTCAAAGAAAAGATATCGAGCTGATGTACTTATTGAGGAACACATCGAAAAAATTCGTCAAAAAATCGATAAGGAAGTTGAAAAAGGCTTGAAGAAATTTGGAGATGATTTTGATGAAGTTCAGTTTAGAGCTAACAATCCCAACGTTGTTCGGAATAAAGAAAAGATTGCCGCAATTGAAACTCGAATGAAAGATGCTTTAGAGCGGAATGATTTAGAGGGTGTTTACCAACTTATAGTTGATCTTGAAATCAGTTGTCCAATATCCGGCTCTAAAAACTGGACAGAAGTTCGTCAATTTAACTTAATGTTTTCTACTGAACTTGGGTCCGTTGCTGGAGATGCTTCCACAATTTATTTAAGACCAGAAACAGCACAAGGGATTTTTGTAAACTATTTAAATGTTCAAAAATCTGGTCGTATGAAAATCCCGTTTGGTATTGCCCAGATCGGAAAAGCGTTTCGAAATGAGATTGTAGCGAGACAGTTTATTTTTCGAATGCGTGAATTTGAGCAAATGGAAATGCAATTTTTTGTGCGACCTGGAGAAGAAATGCGCTGGTATGAATACTGGAAATCTATGCGTGAAAATTGGCATAAATCTTTGAATTTAGGTGAGAAACTTTACCGTTTTCATGACCATATCAAATTGGCGCATTATGCCAATGCCGCTTGTGATATTGAATTTAATTTTCCGATGGGCTTCAAGGAATTAGAAGGGATTCATTCCAGAACCGATTTTGATTTAAAACAACACGAACATTATTCTGGAAAAAAACTGCAGTATTTCGATCCTGAACTGAATCAAAATTATGTGCCTTATGTCATTGAAACATCAGTTGGTTTGGACCGAATGTTTTTGGCTGTGTTGAGTTCATCCTATTCTAATGAACTTTTAGAAGATGGCACAGAAAGAACAGTACTATCAATTCCTCCAGCATTAGCGCCTTACAAAGTAGCAATATTACCGTTAACAAAGAAAGACGGTTTGCCTGATAAAGCAAGAGCAATTATCGACGCTTTAAAATTTGATTTTAATTGCCAGTATGACGAGAAAGATTCAATTGGTAAGCGTTATCGTCGCCAGGATGCTATTGGAACCCCTTTTTCTGTGACGGTAGATCACCAAACGTTGGAAGACAACACCGTAACAATAAGAGATCGGGACACTATGGAGCAAGTAAGAATACAAGTTTCAGAATTACATCAAGTTATTGATAGTAAAGTGAATATGAAGCATTTGCTGAGTTAAATTTGCCTTTATTTGATCGTGAGGTAAATGCGATAAGCAATAAGCGCAGGTAATCCAATGGTAAAAATAATGGCCAAAAAATATCCTTTAGGAACCAAATGAAAGGACGCTACACTTGTCATATCGGATACTTCATACCCTATTCCTAAAAAATAAGACAAACTTAAAGGTGCTTGTTCTATAACACCGTTTTTATAAATTATTTCTCCGTCAAATAAATTTATTGGAAATAAAATTAGCGGAAGCGTAATAATGAGGAAACAAACTAAAAATGTGATTAAAGTCAGATAGGTTTTTCTTTTCATTAGGAGCTTTATTCCACACAAAATTAATCGAAAAATACTATTCGGGGCATAACTTAAGTCGCTTGAATAAGAATTGCTGAAAATTCTCGTTAATTTAGCTCTTATCCGTATGAACTTATATTCAAGTAAACAAAAATGGAAAATCGCTCTTCTGATCCTCGCCTTAGGATTAGTCGCCGTTTCTTTTTTTGTTACCAATGCAATAGTTGCTAAGATTGGAGAACGTGAACGTGCTCGGGTTGAGCAATGGGCAGATGCCATTCAGCAAAAACTAGAATTAGTTCGTTTAACAAATAGAACCTTTTCCCAACTTCGAGATAGAGAAAGACGTGAAATGCAATTGTGGGTTGATGCAACGAAAGAGATTTCTAAAGAATCTCCTCTAGATCAAATCCCTGATTTTAGTTTTCCTTTGAAAATTATTGATGAAAACAAAGACATCCCTGTTATTTTGATGGATAATGAAGATAACATTTCTGGCTCAAGAAATATAGACTTGGATACTTCTGTTTTTATGAGAAAATCACCAAGTTTTAAATCAAAAGATTTACAGGGTATTATTGATGATTCATTGAGAAAGCTCGCTAAAAAATGGGTTAAAAATGAAAAGTTTTTTAACGTTGAAGTTTTTGAAGGTCTTACGATGACTTATGCCTATAATGATTCAAGAGAACTCGTGCGGTTAGAAAAGGAAAGAGACTCGCTAATTCAAGCGTTTAATCGTGAGTTGATAGAAAATGAAGAGTTAGTTCCAGTAATTCTAGTTGATGAGTTATCTAATAACATTATTGGTACAAATTTATCTGATAAAGAAATTGCTAAAACAGGGAAAGTTGAATTAATTAATCAGTTAAAACAACAAAATGAACCTATTATAATTGATTTTAAAAGTGGCTCAAGGAATATTCTTTATTTTGACGACAGTCCTGAATTGAAACAATTACAGTATTATCCTTACATTGTTTTTTTTATTGTTGGTTTGTTTGTCCTCATAGGATATTTAGTATTCAGCACCTTTCGCAGAGCTGAACAGAACCAAGTTTGGGCGGGAATGGCTAAAGAAACAGCACATCAATTGGGGACACCGTTGTCATCTTTAATGGCATGGATTCAATTGTTAGAAAGTCAAGATGTTGATTCCTCTATCATAAAAGAAATGCAGAAAGATGTGGATAGATTAGAAAAAGTGACGGATAGATTTTCTAAAATTGGTTCAAGCACTATTCTTAAGCCGTCTGACATCAATGCAACTGTGGAAGGTGTTTTGGATTATTTGAGACCAAGAATTTCGCAACAGATAGCAATTAAAATGGAATCAAAACGAGAACAAATCGTAAAACATAACGCACCTTTAATTGAATGGGTTGTAGAGAATATTGCGAAAAATGCAGTAGATGCCATGGAAAACAAAGGTGTACTTGATGTTATTGTTCATGATGTCAAAGGTTGGGTTTACATCGACATTTCAGATACAGGTAAGGGTATTGCTGCAAAGCAGTTTAAAACCATTTTCAAACCAGGTTTTTCAACCAAAAAAAGAGGCTGGGGGCTTGGTTTAAGTTTGGTAAAAAGAATTATAAACGAATACCATAAAGGTAAAGTATACGTCTTACAATCTGAATCTAATGTCAGAACTACCTTTCGTATAGCACTTCCGAAAAAATGATTTTTGAATAACTAAAAATCAAAGGTTTCCATAAACTTAGTGGTGAAGTTTCCGTTTCTGAAATCTTCGTTATCCATTAATTTTTGATGGAAAGGAATAGTTGTTTTTACACCTTCAATTATGTATTCATCTAAGGCGCGTTTCATTTTCAAAATAGCTTCCTCACGAGTTTGCGCCACAACAATTAACTTTCCAATCATGGAATCATAATTCGGTGGAATACTATATCCAGCATAAGCATGCGTATCAATTCGAACACCGTGACCTCCAGGAGAATGATATGAAGTTATCTTTCCTGGTGATGGACGAAAATCGTTATATGGATCTTCAGCATTTATTCTACATTGTATAGCGTGAAGATGTGGGTAATAATTCTTGCCTGAAATGCGTTCACCGGCAGCAATTTTTATTTGTTCCTTGATGAGATCGTAATCAATAACTTCTTCTGTAATCGTATGCTCAACCTGAATTCGCGTATTCATTTCCATAAAATAAAAATCACGATTCTTGTCAACTAAAAACTCCACGGTTCCAACACCTTCATATCTAACAGCTTTAGCTGCTTTGATAGCAGCTTCACCCATTTTCTCTCTCAATTCTTCTGTCATGAATGGAGAAGGTGTTTCTTCAACTAATTTTTGATGTCTTCTCTGAATGGAGCAATCCCTTTCTGATAAATGGCAAGCATTACCGTATTGATCTCCAGCGATTTGTATTTCAATGTGCCTTGGTTCTTCAATAAATTTTTCCATGTAGATGCCATCATTACCAAATGCGGCACCAGCTTCTTGGCGAGCAGAATCCCATGCTGCTTCCATGTCCTCCTCTTTCCAAACAATACGCATTCCTTTTCCACCACCACCAGCGGTAGCCTTGAGAATGATAGGATATCTTACATCTACAGCAGTTTTCTTTGCATCATCTAGATCTTTTAGTAGCCCTTTAGAACCTGGAATACATGGAACACCTGCAGCAATCATGGTTGCTTTTGCAGTAGCT
>CANHJY010000185.1 GCA_947461185.1 Flavobacteriales bacterium | reverse complement strand
AGTTCAGAAAACGTTGGCAACCCAGTACTCGCTATTTACATTGATAATTCCTTTTCCATGACTGCAAAAGGAACCGAAGGTGAATTATTGTCTGAAGCAAGGGAAATGGCTAGAAAACTAATTAATGAAGCTAGCGTAGAAACAAGAATATTACTCAATACAAATAATTTGAATGGTGTTGAGCAACGCCTCTTGACTAAGGTTCAAGCATTAGAACAACTGGATAAAATTTCAATATCTCCTCTCATAAGACAAGTCAATGATGTACTTAACTGGCAGAAAAGATTTCTAGATAGGGAACAATTAGAAAAGGAGAAATTGGGAATTCGTCAACATATCATTTTCTCAGATTTTCAAGAAGTTTCTTCAAGTTTTCAAAACTTAAAACGAGATGATCAAAACTTCTACTACCCAGTGCAGCTAACGCCTCAATTAAAAGGAAATATATACGTTGATTCCGCATGGTTTACTTCACCAATTCAAAGAATCGGTCAAAACAATGAGCTAAATATTCGAATTGCCAATGCTGGTGATGAAAATTTAACTAATGTTGAATTACATATTGAAGTTGCTGGTATTAAACGAGATGTCTTTATTGATCTTCCTGGAAACCAAAAAAGTAATACAGTTGTAAATTACACAGAACAAGGAACTGGAATTAAATCAGGCAAAATAAGTGTTAACGACAAACAGTTGCTTTGGGATGATGAGTATTATTTCTCCTACAATGTGAAGGATAAAATTTCCATACTTGTTTTAAATGGTAAAAATAGTAACGCAGCGGTTTCTCAAGTTTTTTCCCTTGAAAAATATTATGCTGTAAATGTTGTTAACGAGGGTTCCTTTACCAATGATCGTTTGAAAGGAATAGATCTTTTGTTTATCAATGGATTGAATAATATACCTTCATCATTGTCTAATACAATCGCTAACTTTTCCCAATCAGGAGGATCGGTTGCACTCTTTCCGGGAGAAAATTGCGAAACCAATTCATGGAACGCATTGCTAAGAACCTTAAATCTTCCTTCTTTAGGACCAATTAATTCTAATGGTACAAAGATTGACAAACTCATATACGACGACCCTTTTTTCCAAGGAATGTTTGAAAAGAAAAAAGAGACAATCAGCTTGCCATCTGTTGCTAAATCATACCAAGTTTATGATAACACGAATGCAACCTATTTGAATTTGATTCAACTCCAAAACGGAATGCCTTTATTTTTAAGATCATCCAATGCCACTAATATTTTTCTTTTTACAAGTTCCTTAGACCCTTCCTTTGGAAGTTTCACAAGTGATGCTCTTTTCCCATCTATTGTGCTTAGAATAGGTGAAATGAGTCAGAGAAAAACACCATACGCCTTGATATTAGGACAGGATGCAAATTATCCAATATATAATGTATCTGATAATGAAACACCTATTCACATTAAAAATTCAACGATTGATTTTATTCCTGTTACAAAAAAAATAGGATCCTTAAACCATTTATTTTTGGGAGGAAATGAAGCGCTTGAAAAATTAAAAAATGGCACTTTTGATATTGTTGATAATGATAAAATTGGTTCAATTTCTTTAAATTATGATCGTAAAGAATCATCCGTAAAATATCTGGACAAAACAGCTATTGAAAATGGACTAAAGAATTATTTTAAAAATGTTGCTTACAGTGAAATTAAAGATGGGCAGAGTCATACCAAATTGGATATTAGTAAACCATTTGAATATTGGAGAATTGCTTTAATTTTAGGCTTCCTATTTTTGGTATTTGAAGTAGTAATAATAAAACTTTGGAAATCGTAAAATGAAAATCCTCATTAAAAACGCTAAAATATTTGACAGTACATCAAGTTATTATGGGCAGACACTTGACCTATTTATTAATGAAGGAATAATTACAGAAATAGGTGAAGAAATACTGTTAGATGTCGACCATACCATCAATGGAGAAGCTATTGGAATATCTCAAGGTTGGGTAGATTTAAAAGCACATTTCTGTGACCCAGGAGAAGAGCACAAAGAAACTATTGAATCAGGCTTAGACGCTGCTTCGTTTGGCGGTTATAACCATGTTGCGATTCTACCAAGCACAACGCCAGTTATTGATGGAAAATCTCAAGTAGAATATATTTTAAGACGAGCACAAAATCACGTTACTTCTATTTATCCCATAGGTTGTATTTCTAAAGGGTTAAAAGGTGAAGAGCTTGCGGAAATGTTTGACATGTCTCAATGTGGGGTAAAACTATTTTCGGACGATCTCCATTCTTTGAGTTCTGGACTGATGCAAAGCGCATTATTGTATGCAAAGAATTTCAATGGGATAATAGTAGCATTCTCCAGAGATCAATCACTTTCTAAAAATTGCCTTATCAATGAAGGAATTTCATCAGTTCAAACCGGCCTAAAAGGTGAGCCTGCAATTGCTGAAATAATTCAAATTGAAAGTAACCTAAGGTTAACATCATACACTGGTGGACGTATTCATTTTACTGGAATTTCAACTGCGGAAGGTGTAAGATTGATTAAAAAAGCCAAAGCTGAAGGACTAAATGTAACCGCTGATGTTAATGCGATGAACTTATTGTTTACGGAAAAAGAATTATTAAATTTTGATTCCAACTATAAAGTAATGCCAGTATTAAGAACAGATGAAGATCAAAAAGCACTTTGGGAAGGATTAAATGACGGTACAATTGATAGCGTTGTTTCTGACCACAGACCAGCGGATCACGAAGAAAAAGAAATAGAATTTGAAAATGCCTCTTTTGGCGGTATTCAAATTCAAACAGTTGTACCTGCATTAATGGCAAATAAGTATTGTGATATGAATAAGCTTTTCAATGCATTATCATTAAATTCCAGAGCCATACTAGGGATCGATCAATGTTCCATTGAGATTGGCAACAGGGCCGATATAAGCATATTTGACTTTAAAAAGAATTGGATTTTTAATGATGATGCTAACTTATCAGGATCCAAAAACTCACCTTTTTATGGAAAAGAATTTTCATTTGGTGTTTTAGGTACAATAAATAAAGGTAAATTAGCATTAACAGAATAAGACTATGACCGAAAAAAAATCATTTATCCGTCAATTTTGGAAGGAAAAAAAAATGGTTGGTGCCATGGCGCCAAGTTCAAGATTTCTTGCAGCGAAAATGGTAAAAGTAATCGATTTTAACACTGCAGATGTAATAATTGAACTCGGTCCCGGAACTGGTGTGTTTACGAAAGAGTTACTCAAAAATATGCGTCCTGAAACCAAATTATTGGCTTTTGAATTGAATGATACTTTTTATGAGGTACTCAAAAAGGATATTACTGATGACCGATTAGTTTTAATTCATGATTCTGCTGAAAAAATGCAAGAATACCTGAATAAACATGGAGTTGACAAAGCTGACATCGTTGTTTCTGCCCTACCGCTTTCCGTTTTTTCTGATAGTTTAAGAGATGCAGTATTAGACGCTTCAAAAGCTAGTTTAAAAGAGAATGGGCAATACGTTCAATTTCAGTATTCACTTTATTCGAAAAAACACATTAAGAAAAGATTTAACAAAATGTCTATAGATTTTACAGCATTAAATCTACCTCCTGCATTTATCTATTCTTGTAAAAATGTGTAGAAGTATCTTAGATATCTTCTCCTCCTCCATTTCCTGATACTTTCTTTTTATTGGAAATTTCTAATTTCCCAAATTTGTAAGACAAGGTCAAGTAATATCTTCTTGTTAACCATTTAAATTCAGAATATTGATTCACATAAGTTTGATCAACCTTAAAATAAAATCCTTGTCTGTTAAAAATATCAGATACTTTAAAACCAACTGCAAGCTTTCCGTCTAGAAACAATTTTTCTCCTGAAATATCAATAGGCGCTCTACGTTGAGCAATTCCTTGAACTGAAAATCTAGGACCATTGTAGGCAGCATTAATTTGAATTGAAGCAGTCTTTTTCCAAAAATCAAATCCACCAACATACTTTACATTCCATACAAAACCATCAACATTCCAATTTTCAGAAACATTATCATCTACATATTTGATATAGTTCACATTGAATGACAAGGTATTTTTCCAAAAACTGTAAGGCTTGAATTGAATTATTGTTGAATTTCCAAAATCATGATTCTCATTAAGATTAGCGAATGTCATTGTTGAAGTTAAATCATCATAGAATTCTCTAACGCGTGCGATAACATCATCCGTTTTCTTGTAAATTAAAGATGTGATTATCGAAAATTTATTGATATCATATAGAAAACCTGCCTCTATTCCATTAACATATTGGGGATTTAGAAATGGATTCCCCCTTCTTAAGTTCAAAGGATCCGCATAACTGGT
>CANHJY010000184.1 GCA_947461185.1 Flavobacteriales bacterium | reverse complement strand
CTTGCCATTAATTTACTCTGGTTTTACAGTTGGTACCTTAAGAAAAAGGTGATAATTGCTAACATCGTAATTGCTTGTCTTACTGGTATGGTTCCACTGCTAACCATGGTTTATTTAAATGAAATTTTAGTATTTCAAACTGATGAACGTCAATTTATGTTTGTAATTATTTTTTTTGCAACTATACAAAACCTAGTCCGTGAAATCATCAAAGATCAGCAAGATGCAGAAGGAGACAAGTTAATTCATGTTCAATCAATTCCAATTAAATATGGGATAAGAATTACCCAAAGAATTACAAATATGCTTTTATTGATACTTCCATTGAGTGTGGGATATTTCTTGTTTTTTGCCAATTCTACCGAATCAATTTTTAGTAATGTGAGCTTTTTCTTTCCGATTTTTTTGGCTGCATTGCTCAACATAGTAATAATTTGTTCTATTCTATTTCAGCAATTTAAACAAGTCCAATTGTATAGTCTTTTGGTAAAAATTTCTCTTGCCTTAGGTATTAGTTCCTTATTTATTATTCCTTTATGTTATGCATCAACTGATTTTAGGTTCATCATCGCCCCGTAGAAAAGAACTTTTATCTGCTTTAGGGTATAATTTTCGAGTAATGAGTCCTGATATTGATGAAACCTTTCCCGAATCAATAAATCCAGAACTCGTTCCCGAATATGTTGCAAACAAAAAATATGGAGCGCTATTACCATTACTTAAAGAAAATGAAATATTACTTTGTGCGGATACGATAGTAGTCTTAAACAATGAAATTCTTGGTAAACCTGTAAACAATGATGACGCCGTGAATATGATTTTGAAATTATCAAATCGTTGGCATTCCGTAATTACCGGATTTTGTATTGGCAACGATAGAAGATTTATTCTCAAATCTGTCACATCCCAAGTTAAATTTGCTGTAATAACTGAAGTACAAGCTGATTATTATGTTAATAATTTTAATCCACTAGATAAAGCGGGTTCCTATGGAATACAGGACTGGATTGGAATGGCTTTCATTGAACGAATAGAAGGGTCTTATACCAATATTGTGGGTTTACCAACCCAAGAAGTGTTTACAGTTCTTAAATCCTTTTAAAGAAAAAGGGGGCATTAGCCCCCTCATCATCTAAAAATTAATGTTAATTATCTTACCTTAAATGTGATTCTTCTGCATTTAGCATACTTCAATTCTTCCTCATCGGATTCCAAAATATCTTCACTTGGCTCAGCACTTTCATTTGGTACACCGATTAATCTAGATTCATTTATCCCTTTGGAAACGAAATAATTGATAGCTGCATTAACGCGATTTGAAGACATTCCAGCCAGTTCTGGCTTATAAACACCCAAGCTATCTTCAATTATATCACTGTGACCATTAATTTCAAGTTTTAATGATGAGTTTGCTTTTAATTTTTCAACTATAAAGTCTAAAGCCTCAGATTGATCATCGGTAATTTCAGATTGTCCAAACTTATAGTAGGCTTTTTGAACCTCTATCTGCTGATTTGTAGTCATTTTATCAACTATAGTTGGAGAGTAATTGTAAAACACAGTTGAATATGCTTCTTTTTCAGCTACCATACAATCACAAGACGCACCACTTTCAAGCGGCTCAACAGAAATATTATCGATGTAATAATAGGCTCCTGCAACTGGAGTAAAATCAGTACTTTTAACTTTGTTCTTATCCCACTCCGTTTCTGAGTCATCTGAAAAATTACCAATAATAATATACTTTTCTTTTCCCGTTGACACATAAGTCCCACACACCTGTTTCCAATCAAAATTGGAGTCAAAATCCTCCATTTTATTATTTGGATGGAGAACTACACCTCCTTTTTTACCAGCGTTTAAAATCTGTGTGGCACTGGCATCAACAGATTCTTTAGTTATAAATGCACCTATATTGTTACAATAATATTTCGAGGCGTCAGCCAAAACAACATTAAATTTAACACAATAACGCGCTCCTTTAGTCATTTCTTTGCTCAACTCTGAATAAATATAACTTCTTTGTAATTTCTCATTGTTGTAAGAATACGCAACAATTCCGGCATAATTTTTACCATCTTTAGGATCTTGCTTTCCGTACAAATTGGTTGGTGCAGATAATTCTGCGATTTTCTCACCAAAAATGAATAAATCTGCCGCTTTACCTGTCGCTGAATTCCAACCTGTAGCTTTATCGATATTGCCTAACTTTTTTTGCTTGCCCTCAACCTCTTCAAAACTTGAATTTTTAACCAAGTTCAAATCATTTTGAGAAAAAGAAAATCCAACACACATGAAGCTTAAAACAAAAGCTTCTAATTTTAGAAAATTAACACTGTTTTTCATGGTTTTTAACGGTTTTAATGAAAGTTTTAACCTTTTCAGGGTCGATATCAGGATAAACTCCATGACCCAAATTTACGATATGTCTTTGACTTGAGAATGAATTCATTAGACTAATTGTTGCCTTTTCAACTTCGGAATGAGAAGCATAAAGGGCACAAGGGTCTAAATTACCTTGAAGTGTTTTTGTCTCACCCACAATTTTTCTAACATTGGAAATATTCATATTCCAGTCCAATCCGATAGTATTACAGTCCAATTTACAAATATCATCTAAGGAAGAAATTGCTCCTTTTGAAAAAACAGTAACTGGAACTTCAGTAATTTCACTAACAATTTTCTTAATGTACTTCAATCCAAAATCTTGATATTGCTTTTCGCCTAAAATTCCAGCCCAAGAATCGAAAATTTGTACCATATGTGCACCTGCTTTAATTTGCTGCTTGAGATAAGCAATTGTTACCAACGTTATGCGGTTTAGCAACTCATGTGCCAAAATAGGATTGGTATATAAAAGTTTTCTTGATTCAGAAAAGGTTTTGGAACCTCTTCCTTCAACCATGTAGCACAGTATTGTCCATGGTGCACCTGCAAAGCCAATTAAAGGAACACGACCATTCAATTCTTTATTGGTAATTTTTATGGCCTCGAAAACATAAGATAATCGATCTTCTATGTCAAATGCATATTCAACTTTTTTAAGATCTTCTTCTGTTCTAATCACATTTTGAAAGTACGGACCGGTTTTTTCAATCATTTCATAAGGTAAACCCATCGCTTCAGGCACCACAAGAATATCAGAAAAAATTATCGCCGCATCAACGTCCAAGATATCAACAGGTTGAACAGTTACTTCCGCCGCTAATTCTGGCGTTTCTACTAACTCTTTAAATCCGCTTAATGATGCACGCACAGCCCGATACTCGGGAAGAATTCTACCGGCTTGTCGCATTAACCAAACTGGATAACGTTCGATTTCTTCCCCGCGAGCAGCCCTAAGAATTAAATCATTTTTTAAATTCATGAGATACAAAGTTATAAAAATGACATGATTTTTTAACTATTTCACCATTCTATTGAGGAAATACCTTTTTCAATCAAATATGTATTTGTTTTTGAAAAGTGCTTACAACCAAAAAAACCTCTGTAAGCTGATAATGGAGATGGGTGCGGTGCGGTTAGAATTAAATTTCTTTTTGAATCTATGAGAACCGTTTTTTTTATTGCTTTTGCTCCCCAAAGAATGTATACTAAATTTGAACGGTGCTTGTTTAGATTGATTATAATTTCATCCGTAAATATATCCCAGCCAAAATTGGAATGACTATCAGGCTTTCCTTCTTCAACTGTTAAAACTGTATTTAACAATAGAACGCCTTGTTTTGCCCAATCAGTAAGACACCCAGTTTCAGTTTTTTTTATTCCAAGGTCTTCATTCAATTCGAGAAACAGATTCTTCAGACTTTTAGGTAAAGGTTGAACATCCTTTTTTACTGAAAAGCATAATCCATGAGCATGACCTTTGGTTGGATATGGATCCTGACCAATTATTACTAATTTAACATGATGGAAAGAACATAAATTTAATGCATTAAATATCTCTTTATAATCAGGAAATATTTTTGATGGTTTTATTTTATATTCTGCCTCAATTAATACACTTAAAGTTTTAAAATAGTCTTTTTCGAATTCTTCCTTTAAAATTTCTTTCCAGGATTCCCCAATTATAAAATTCATATTATAAAAGTAAGGTTGAAAATGAATAATTTTACCAAAAAGAGTCTTATAAATGCTAAATAAATTAAATTTTGGAATTGTTTTCCTTCTGATCCTTTCAAGTTGTAATAATGAGAAAAACTCAGCAGAGAATAAAAGTTCTAGTGAAACAAAAAGTAAGGAGGATACAGTTTCCGTTCAACCAGAATTCAACTTGAATTCTAATTTTAAATTTACTAGCGAGGAAAAGTCATTATTAGAAAGTCTGTCACCCAAATCAAATTCCTCAAATTTTGATGAGGATTTCAAAAAATATGTCGACAATTATATTCAGCT
>CANHJY010000183.1 GCA_947461185.1 Flavobacteriales bacterium | reverse complement strand
GATAATCCCACTGCATATTTTGATCAATTGATAGAAATTAACTTATCAGATTTGGAACCACACGTTAATGGACCTTTTACCCCAGATCGCGGTACGCCAATTTCAAAACTTAGGGATGAAGCCATTGCAAACGAATGGCCATTAAAAATTGAATGGGGGTTAATTGGATCTTGCACCAATTCCTCATATGAGGACATGGCTCGTGCTGCTTCAATCGTGGAACAAGCGGTAGCTAATGGAATTCGTCCAAAAGCAGCATTTGGAATTAATCCTGGTTCGGAGCAGGTTAGATATACTATCGAGAGAGATGGAATATTAAACACTTTTGAAAAGATGGAAACCAATATTTTCACCAATGCATGTGGTCCGTGTATTGGCCAATGGGATAGGGAAGGTGCAGAAAAGCAGGAGAAAAATACGATTGTGCATTCATTTAACAGAAATTTTTCCAAACGTGCAGATGGAAATCCCAATACACATGCTTTTGTGACTTCACCAGAAATGGTCGCTGCATTGGCAATAGCCGGAGATTTAGGTTTCAACCCACTAACCGATTATCTCACCAATGAAAAGGGTGAACAAATAAAACTGCAAGCTCCTCATGGTGATGAATTACCAAGAAAAGGTTTTGATGTTAAAGACGCTGGTTTTCAGGCTCCAGCTGAAGATGGTTCTGATGTTATCGTGGATGTTGATCCGAATTCATCTCGTTTACAATTACTCGAAAACTTTCCAGAATGGGACGGTAAAAACGTGTTTGGAGCGAAACTGTTGATAAAAGTGAAAGGAAAATGCACAACAGATCATATTTCAATGGCTGGACCATGGTTACGATATAGAGGTCATCTAGATAGTATTTCTAATAATTTACTTATCGGTGCTGAAAATGCTTTTAACGGTAAATCGAATGCTGTTATCAATCAATTGACAGGTGAAGAAGGTGAAGTCCCAGCAGTTCAGCGAGTATACAAGGCGGCTGGTATTCCATCAATTGTCGTTGGTGATCACAATTACGGTGAAGGTTCTTCTCGCGAACATGCAGCAATGGAACCACGTCATTTAGGAGTTCTTGCTGTAATTGTAAAATCATTCGCTCGTATTCATGAAACCAATTTGAAGAAGCAAGGAATGCTGGCACTGACTTTTGCAAATGAGGAGGATTACGATAAAATTCGGGAAGATGATAGTTTTAATTTTGTCGACTTGGAAGCATTCGCACCAAATAAATTGTTGACTTTGGAAATCGTCCATTCCAATCGTTTGAAGGAACAAATATTACTTAATCATACTTATAACGCAGCGCAAATAGAATGGTTTAAGGCGGGTTCAGCGCTCAATTTGATTAAAAAAGCGGGGGGATAAAAAGTTGTTTATAAACATTTTGTTTACAAATGATGTTTATAAAAGTTGTTCCCAATCGAAGTTTCCTATGATTTAATCAGGACATTTGTAATAAATTTAATAAAGAAATTATGAAAAAATTATTTTTTACGTCTCTACTTTCCTTAGGGATGTTTTTACCCAGTGCAGCAAATGCGCAGTTGGAGCAGGGTAATGTTCTAATTGATGTTTATTATGGATTTCCTAATTTGTATACAACCGCTTTCAAAACAACTTATGCCAATTCTGGACAAGAAGTTGATTTAAGAGTTGGGGGAATCGGCCCATTGGGTGGAAGGATTGAATATTTATTGTCCGATAAAATTGGTTTCGGTGTTGATGTTGGTTACAATAATTCAACAATTCAATATACCGAAGTATCAACTGACCCAATAACTGGACAACCAACAACGCAATATGATTACAACTTTTCCACAAAAAAACTTGGTGTAATCGCAACATTTAATTACCATTTTGTTCAAAATGAGCAATTAGATGCTTATGCAGTTATAGGTGGAGGATATGGTAATAGATCTTTCAAATTCGAATCTACCGATCCTAATTATCAAACTGAAGAGATTTCTGGAATCATTCCAATCTCTGGAAAGATTGGTGTGGGTATGCGTTACTTTTTCACAGACAATATCGGTGCTAATTTCGCAGTTGGACTAGGTCAAGGTGGAGTTGTCAATATAGGTTTGTCTGCTAAGTTCTAATTGTACTTAATTTTTGTGAAGCGGCTTCTTTTTTGGGAGCCGTTTTTTTATGCCTACTTTTTCTTGTCTTCCAACCACATCAACTTTTCTATTTCCACCTTCATTCTTAAGAATCCAAATAGCACCGTAACTTGATTGTTTACGATAGATTCAACCGATCCTACTTGTCGGGTTGCAATTAATTTAACAGAAGATCCTACTTTAATTAAATGTTGCTTGTAGGTTTCCTTTTCGGATTCGATCTTTTTCTTGTTGATTTTTTTCGGTGGAGTTTGCGCTTTTGCCTTTAAAACAGCCTCTTTATCTTTGTTGACAATCCTTGATTTTTCAATAGCGATATATTTTCGGATTTCCTCAAACAATACATCGTTGATTCCTTTTTTTCTTGAATTAGTCTGATATTTGTCTATGTAAGCGGAAAGTCTTTTCCCGAGATTGACATATTTACCATCACGATCAGCTGCGTCATTCATTTGCTTCAGTTTCGCATCTAGCTTTTCTTTTCGATCTAAATATTCCTGATACTTCGCTTCTGCCCATTCTTGAGCTTCACGATGTGCTTTATTTAACTTTTCGAAGTGATTTTTTTCTTTCTGTAAGTCGCTTAATAATTGATCGATTCGCAGTTTTTTGTTATCTAATTTTGATTTTGCTTTGTTTATAATATCCATCGCAATACCATTGATTTGCGCAACTTCAAATGTAAATGAACTGCCAGGTTGACCTATTGATAATCGATATAATGGCGCTAATGTTTCGCTATTGAATAACATGCATCCATTTACTGCATTGGGTAACTCAGCGGCTTTAATTTTAATATTGGAGTAATGCGTCGTTATAACACAATAACATTTCTTCTTATATAGTTCTTCAAAAAACACTTCTGCTAAAGCACCACCAAGCTCAGGATCTGATCCCGTTCCAAATTCATCCAAAAGCAAAAGTGACCTTTTATTGGCAATTTCAAGGAAAAATTTCATACGTTTCAGTCTGTATGAGTAGGTACTCAATTCATTCTCAATCGATTGATTGTCGCCAATGTCTGAATGTATATCTTGAAAAAAGCACATCGTACTATTCCCGTTTAGAGGCACTAACAAACCAGATTGTAACATGATTTGTAGCAGACCAATCGTTTTCAGTGTAATACTCTTACCACCTGCGTTTGGTCCTGAAATAACGAGCATCCTAGAAGATGCATCCATTGTAATATGTTGAGGAAAAGTTGTTTTACCGATTTCTTTATTTGCCTTCCAAAGAATTGGGTGGTAGGCATCGATAAGTTCTATTTTCGTTTCTTTCGAAATTCCAGGTAAAACACCATTCATGTCTAAAGCCAGTTTCGATTTGGCATTGATATAATCAAACTCTACTAGAATTCTTTGGTAAGCCTTAATCAGCGGTAAAAAGACAGATATGTCACTCGTAAGTTGTTGGAGTATCCGATAAATCTCCTTTCTTTCATCATCGAGTTCCAATTCTAACTCATTGTTCAATAAAATATTTACTTGTGGCTCGATGAATGTTAAGCTTCCGGTCTTACTCGAACCCAAAACCATTCCCGGGATTTTCCTTTTATGCGTTGATACAACTGTCAGCACGCGGCGCTCATGAAGAAATGCTTCTCTTGTTTCACCCAAAAGATTTTCTTTAGATAATCTTCGTAATTCTCTGTCGAAATTACGATTGATTTGATTGCGAAGCGTTTTGATTCGTTGCCTAATCTCCATTAATTTTTTTGAGGCATCATCGCGAACTGCACCTTTTCTATCAAATACTTTGTTTACAGCATCGATAATTCCTGTTTCGAAATATACTTCATTTAACAGCTCAAATAATAAAGGATATTGTTGAGACTTTTTGTCGAAAAAAACCAATATAGCATTGACTAATTCAGAAGCCGTGCAGATTTTCAAATACCCTTCTAATTGAAGTACAGCATTTTTTATAGGAAGCATTTTGATTTCCGTTATCAATTCCTGAAAATCAAGTGCGGGAAACGTTTCTCCATTGCGACGAATCGAAACAAGTTCATTTAATTTATGCAGCTCTTTTTCAATCGTCGGAAAGTGACTTTTCGGGACCAATTGAATTATTCTTTCCTTGGAGCTTTGACCAATGCAATAGTTGAGAAGGATTTCCTTAATAACAGGAAATTCTAAATCGATAAGTGTGCGTTCGTCAACTGATTGCATATGCAAAATTAACGATTCAGCGCACTAAGTGTTCATTGTATTAAAATGTTAACCATTTATTATTGGAAGATGGTTAATTTTAAAATAAAAAAAGTATGAAAATATTGTCTTTT
>CANHJY010000182.1 GCA_947461185.1 Flavobacteriales bacterium | reverse complement strand
GAGCCTGGCTATTATGGTTGGATGTTGGACGCAGATTTCCCTTTATATACGAAGAATTGTCTTCGAAAAGAAATGGATAAAATAAAAGCGGAAAAAGAAGCTGAAAAAAGAATTGCTGAAACGGATACTTGGGACAATAAATTGGAGGCATTAAAAAATAAATTTAAATAAAATGAAAATCATTTGTATTGGACGGAATTATGCTGATCATGCGAAAGAAATGAATGCTCCATTACCGGAAAAGCCTGTTTTTTTCATGAAACCAGAGGTTGCCATACTAAAGAACGGTGATGATTTTTACTATCCCGAATTTACTTCAGATTTACACTATGAATGCGAGATAGTAATAAAAATTGACAAGGTCGGTAAAAATATTAATGCTAAGTTTTCCCATAAATATTATTCTAAAGTAAGTTTAGGCATTGATTTTACCGCCAGAGACTTACAGACCCATTGTAAATCGAGCGGTTTACCATGGGAAATGGCTAAAGCATTTGATAATAGTGCCCCTATTTCCAATATTTGGCTAGATAAGAATCAAATTAATCTGGAAAATTTAGAATTCACTCTGAAAAAAAATGGGACTATAGTGCAAAAGGGCAATTTAAATCAGTTAATTTTCAATATTGACGAAGTAATTGCGTATGTCTCTTCATTTGTAACTTTAAAAACTGGTGATTTAATTTTTACTGGAACCCCTTCTGGTGTTGGACCAGTTCAAATTGGTGATGAATTGGAAGGATTTATTGAGAATGAAAAAATGTTCTCTTTTGCAATCAAGTAAACTTATTTTCCTTTGGCTCTAAAAATAATTATTATAGTGTAGAACATTATTTTAAAATCTAGAGCCAAAGTACGGTTTCTCATATATAAAAGGTCATATTTCATCCGTTGGAGCATTTGTTCAACATTTTCTGCATAGCCATATTTAACTTGACCCCATGAAGTAATTCCGGGTCTAACTTTGGTTAAATGCAAGAATTGAGGCTCTATTTTAACTATTTGATCAATATAAAATTGCCTTTCTGGTCTCGGACCGACCAAAGACATGTCACCCTTCAAAACATTCAAAAATTGTGGAAATTCATCAAGACGAAGTTTGCGCATGTATTTTCCTATTTTGGTTATTCTAGGATCATCTGTAGATGAAAGTTGAGGTCCCAACTTTTCGGCATCCACATACATTGTTCGAAACTTAATAATTTTGAAAACCTCTCCATTCAAACCTATTCGATCTTGGAAGAAAAATACAGGGCCAGGAGAAGATATCTTTACTGCTATGGCCATGATCAAATAAAAAGGTAGTAAAATGATGATTGCAATTGTTGAAACAAAAACGTCTATAAATCGCTTCAATGCTTGTTGCCAGAATGGCATAGACTCATTGTCAAGTTGTATGAGCAAAGCACCAAAAATATTTGTCATTTTAACAGAACCGGACAATATATCATACATATCGGGTAAGATCTTAATATTAATTGTTCCCCATTGTATTCTTGAAATTATAGATCTCAATTTATCATGTTCCTTACTTTCAATTGCAATAATAACCTCTTCAATTTTTTCATTGACCAGTATCTGTTCAATATCATTCAAATTACCCAAATAAGGAATCCTATCCTGCAAATGTTTATCGACACCATTGATATTTATAAATCCTACAATCTTATTAACATTCTTAGGTAATTTAGAAATTTCATTGTACAATTCAACTGCTTTATCACTGCCACCAATGAGAAGTGTCCTAAAACCATATTTCCCTGATTGAATGCGCTTTACAACAACAGTAATGAAAACATACCGAAGTAAAAATACTGTTAGGAAGTGAATCCCGAGAAGCATAAAGTAAGATTTGTAATATAACTGATAATCAGAAATGATATCATCAAGGATTAGTATGAAAAATATAAGCGTTGAACCTATTATGGTTGCAATAAAAGTTAAATTGAATAATTTAAAACGGTATAATCTTTTGATGTCATGATATGTTCCTTGCAGGTAATAAAGTAATATCCATGCTATAGGCACAAGAACAACACCCAGATAAAAAGTATCGTTCACATGAAACTCTTGATGCTCAATGGTTGTTTTGCGGAGATAATAAAAGGCCGACCAAGATATGGCAGCTGTTAACCAATCTGCAATTAATAAAATTAAGACCGCTAAGTTTTTAAGCATTAGAACCGAACGACTTTAATATTATCAAAAATGATAAATGAAGAAGATTTTCCTTCATCCAAAAATGCTTCAAAAGACTGTTTGAAATATTCCGCATTTGGAGAATTCGAAATTATTTCTTTTAAATCTATGTAAATTTTCTTCCATTTAACGTCAGCAGGGTCCTGATCATTAAGTCTAATATGTCGATTATTTTTTATTTCTGTGGATGAAATCCCAAGCACGCCAGTAATCACATTATTGGTATTATAATAATCGATTTCAAGGTAAACTTCTTTTCCTTTAGGTAAAACCATGCTTTCAGAATACCCAACCCAAACAGAATCAATTTCATTTAATGATACCTCCCCATAAAAATTACCCCATTGTAAAATATTCGGATCATTTCCTTTTATCAAATTGGTTGAGGAAACAGGATCATTTTGAATCTTTATTGCCGCATCCTCAAATTCTTCCAACCAAAACTGCGTAAAACTTTTGTAGCGAGTAGTTGGATTTAACGTTAATGTTTCATTCGGAGTTAAGGTTGTATTAATTTCATAGAATTCCACAAACGGATATATTTTCTTTGTACCTGCTATTCCATTGTTTCTCACTGTGGGGTATATCTTTATGTTTACTGGACCTTCTTTTAAAATCGGAATTTTAAATGGAACTTCAAACACGCCAATAACCTGATCATCAACAAATACCCATGCATCACTGAAATTATGGGTTAATTCTCCCACTGGATATTGAGAATCGGGATTGGCTTCCAAAACCCATGAATTTACCGCTAACCAAGAAGGTTCTGGGTTGTTTTTGATGCATCCTGCAAATAAAAAGGATATCCCAAATAGAAAGATTACATTTTTCATAAGTTTGTTAGTATTTTCTAACGCCTAACAAAGTTAATTATTGTAAACAATTACTTATAAACTTATGGTCAATTTATCGAGTATTAATTGTGCAACATCAAGCGCTTTAAATCCATCTTCAAGCGAAACAATAATTGGTGTATCAAACATGACTGCAAAGTAGAATGACCTTAATTCTTCTTTTATTGCATTACTTTCCGAGATATTTGGTTTGTCAAAATATATTTTTTTTGAAGGTTTATCATTTCCCAAATCAAAAATTAGATCAAAAGGTCCTGGTTCACCATCTAAATCTTCCATACGAACTACCTCCAATTGTTTATCGAGAAAATCCACACTTATATATGCATCTTTTTGAAAAAATCTTGATTTCCGCATATTCTTCATCGAAATTCTTGAGGCTGTTAAGTTGGCAACGCATCCATTTTCGAATTCTATTCTGGCATTTGTTATATCTGGTGTGTCACTTACAACTGCCACACCTGACGAAGACACCCTCTTTATTCCAGATTTTACAACACTTAAAATTATATCTATATCATGAATCATCAAATCTAGAACAACTGGAACATCCGTGCCTCTCGGATTAAATTGTGCCAATCGATGCGTTTCGATGAACATTGGATTTTTAAAATATGGAATTGCCTGCTGAAAAGCAGGATTAAACCTCTCAACATGCCCTACCTGTACCTTAACATTTGCCTCGCGCGCCAGTTCCTTTAGAATTCTTGCTTCATCTAATGTCTGTGTTACAGGCTTTTCGATAAATACATGCTTACTTTTTTTCAAACATAAATTGGCTATTTCAAAATGCGTAATTGTTGGCGTAACAATGTCAACACAATCAACAGCATCAATAAGTTCATTTATATCTTGAAATCTTTTAATGTTAAATTGTTCTACAACGGTATTAGCAGCACGATCATCAACATCGTAGAATCCAACAAAATGAAACTCTTCTGTTAATTCTAACAAAAGTTTTATATGAATTTTACCTAAATGACCAGCTCCTACAACACCAATTCGTAACATATTTTTGTTTCAAAGGTAATTCAAGATTTTTCGAAGCGGAAAAGTATATCAATCAGTTATCAACAAATTGAACTGAAGAATATTTTTAATTCAACCTGTTTTGAACATTCAAATCAATGTCACCGTAATAGGATGTCGGCCTGTCAGTGTAATACTTCGTTAATGTAGTAATTTGTCCTGTATGGTAAGAAAAGTGTTCGATGACATGAATGATTGCTGAAAATCCAGTTACTGTAAAACCTTGCAGTTGTAATTCTTTCTCCAAAATTGATGGATGCATATCTGAAAGCGTTTGTCTCAAATTCACTTTAATATTTTCCAATAAAAAAACCAATTCAGATTTCTT
>CANHJY010000181.1 GCA_947461185.1 Flavobacteriales bacterium | reverse complement strand
GACCGAGGAAACCAATTTAAGGAAGCGGTTCGTGCACTTTAATTTTTTTCAATGGAGAAAAAACAAGATCTTAATTTAGGGAATCGACTGCTAGATTTTCGAAAAGAAAGTCTGAAAAGGTTGAACTCCACGACTATGCGCTCGCATGGTAAATTATGGGGTATGGATGTTTTTTCATGGTTTTTACCTGATCCTGAACTGATAACAAATACTTTGTCAGCATTTCCTTTTCAAGTGATTTGGGTGGCAAATGAAGTAGATGTGGTAAGAACTATTGAAGATGATCCTTTTGTGATGTCCAATCTTCATACCGTGATTTGCTATGACAATTCTATTTTTACTTTGCCTGAAACGCTATTGGATCAGGTAAAACAAGTCATAGGTACTCCAGATTTAGAGCGTGCATTTGAATGTTTTCAAATGCTGCAAGGAACACAACGTGTCCTTTTGTTTACCTCTTCATCGAGCAGCTGGGAAGATGATAAATTACAATTCGAAAACTACTTATCCTTGGTGCAAATAAAATGAGACAGTATCTGTCATATTTGAAAGGTGATAATGTAATTTGGATAATTACCTTGCTCATGCTTGTCTTTTCTTTGGTAAGTGTGTATAGTTTCGTTCCTATTTTGGTTAAGATAGAGGGAGGAACACCTATCAAATATCTTTACAAACATGCAATTTATGTGTTACTTGGTTTTTTTGTAATGTTCTGGCTACATAAAAAAGATCCAAAATATATAGGTCAATTTTCTAAATTTGGCTATGCCTTGGCAATTGCACTTCTTATTTTTACACTTTTCTTTGGGGCCAAGGTAAATGACGCTGGCCGGTGGATTCGAATACCTTTCGTTGGACTCACTTTTCAATCATCAGATTTTGCCAAGCTAGCGCTAATCATATACATTTCGAAGTTGTTAAGTGTAAAAAAGGATGTTTTGGATAGTTGGTCAAAAGGATTCTGGCCTGTATTTGTTCCAGTGCTCATAATTTTTCTACTCATTGTTAAAGATAACTTTTCTACCGCAGCGCTCTTAATGCTTATTTGTTTGGTCCTTATGTTTATTGGAAAAGTTCCCATTTCAAAATTAATGGTGATTGGTGCTGCTGTAATTACCCTGTCATTTTTAGCTGTTTTAGCGCATAAAGCTTTGCCAGATCTGAATTTACTTCCACGCTATCAAACCTGGGAAAATAGAATCTTTAATAAAATTGAAAATCCGGATGATGTTATGTCTAATTCCCAGTCATTAAATGCGGAATTAGCAATTCATAATGGTTCTATTTTAGGACAAGGGGTAGGGGATGGTAAACTTAAAGAGGATATTCCAGAAGCATATGCCGATTTTTACTATGCATCTTTTGTTGAAGAATTTGGCTTGGTCTCCGCTGTATTTCTCATTTTACTTTATATGATACTTCTTTATCGGATTATAAGGATTGCCTTACGATCCGAAAAATTATTCGAAACTTATGTATGTTTAGGAATAGGTATTCTCATACTTACGCAAGCATCAATTAATATGCTCGTTTGTACAGGTGTATTTCCTGTTACCGGGCAAAACATGCCTTTACTTGCAATGGGTGGATCGGCGTTAATAATGACTTGTGTCGCAATAGGTGTGGTGCAATCAATTGCCAAAACTCAAGTACTGGCAGAACATAAAGATGAACCAGTTAATACGCTTGCCCAAATATGAAAATAAATCGAGCAATAATTTCTGGTGGTGGCACGGGTGGGCATATTTTTCCCGCAATAGCCATAGCCGATGAAATAAAAAAAAGAAATCCGGATGCGGAAATTCTTTTTGTGGGTGCAATGGGTAGGATGGAGATGGAGAAAGTCCCTGCTGCGGGTTACACCATTGAAGGTTTGAAAATAGCAGGTTTTCAGAGAAAATTTACCTTATCTAATTTGTTATTGCCTTTTAAAATTGTCGGTAGTCTTTTGAAAGCAAGGCGAATCATTAAGAATTTCAAACCACAAGTGGTCATCGGTGTTGGTGGATATGCAAGTGGCCCAACTTTAAAAATGGCAACCTGGTTAAAGGTGCCAACTGTTATTCAAGAACAGAACTCCTTCCCAGGAAAAACAAATAAAATTCTTGCGCCAAAAGTCTCGGCGATTTGCACCGCTTATGAAGGTTTAGAAAAATTTTTCCCTGAAGAAAAAATAACCATAACCGGCAATCCAGTAAGATTTGATATGGTGCAAATTGCAGGTAAAAAAGAAGCTGCAGCTACCCATTTTAATTTGTCACTTGACAAACCAGTTGTACTTGTTGTCGGGGGAAGTTTAGGAGCTCGAACTTTGAATGAAACGATATTGAATCATTATGATGAAATAAGCACATCTGATTTTCAATTGATTTGGCAATGTGGTAAAACAAATTATGATAGTATAAATGAGAAAATTGAATCAAAGGCTTGTAATTCAATTAAACTTTTAAAGTTCATCGATCGAATGGATTATGCTTATGCATTGGCTGATATAATTGTTTCAAGATCTGGGGCTATAGCTGTTTCCGAATTAAGTTTGGTGGCAAAACCGACTATTCTTGTTCCTTCTCCAAATGTTGCCGAAGATCATCAAACCAAAAATGCTATGGCATTGGTAAGTAAAAATGCTGCTGTTCTTGTAAAGGATGTTGAGGCGCAAAATCAACTCATAGATGAGGTTAAGGCGCTTATACATAATCTTGATAAACGAAGGGAATTATCTTTGGAACTAGTAAGCCTTGCCAAACCTAACGCCACAGAAGATATTGTAGACATTATCGAAAATATTTTGTCAAAAAATGATTAATCCAAAAAACACATTGTCTGATTTCAATAAAGTTTATTTCATCGGTATCGGTGGTATTGGAATGTCAGCTTTGGCGAAATATTTTAAACGAAAAAATTGGGAAGTAGCTGGTTACGATAAAACCCCAACGCAACTTACCACAGATTTAGAAAGTATTGGAATTCAAATTCATTTTGATGATAATATTGCATCAATTCCTAACTCATTTTTGGTTAATGATAGCGTTTTAATCATTTATACTCCGGCAATACCAAATGATCATACGGAATTGAATTATTTCAGAAAAAATGATTATCACATCCTCAAGAGAAGTGAGGTTTTGGGACTCATTAGTGCCTCATCCAAAGCAATAGCTGTTGCGGGTACCCATGGTAAAACCACAACGAGTTCAATGATGTCCTACATGCTTTCAAACTCGCACCTTGGATGTAATGCTTTTCTTGGAGGTATAGCTGTAAACTTTAATTCTAATTTATTCCTCAATGAGAAGCATACAGAATATACTGTGGTCGAGGCTGATGAATTTGATCGTTCATTTTTAAAGCTCAGCCCATTTTCAATAATAATAACATCTGTAGATCCAGATCATCTTGATATCTATGAAAGCCAAGATGAATTTATCAAAGGGTTTAAAGAATTTGCTTCCTTGGTTGATCCTCGAGGTTGGACAATAATTAGAGAAGGGTTACCGATTCAAACTGAACATCAATGCCTAACCTATGCTGTAAACTCAAGTTCTGCTGATTTTTGCGCATACAATTTAAGGTTCACCGATGGATTGTTTAGAATGGATGTAAAAACGCCATCGGGACAAATGCTTGACGTTAAATTAGGTGTGCCAGGAATACACAATGCTGAAAATGCATTAGCGTGTATCGCAATGGCCTACACCCTGAAAATTAGCGAGGAAATTATGCGGTTTTCATTGGAGTCTTTTTTGGGAGTGAAAAGAAGATTTGAATATATCATTAGACAAAAAGATTTTGTTTTTATAGATGATTATGCGCATCATCCAACAGAAATAAAAGCGTTAATAGATTCGGTCAAATTACTTTATCCGAAGAAAAAAATATGTGGTATTTTTCAACCCCACCTTTTTTCACGGACCAGAGACTTTTTTGATGGTTTTGTAGAAGAATTGAGCCGTTTAGATCAATTGATTTTAATGCCAATTTATCCAGCGCGTGAAATGCCTATTCCCGGAATAACGAGCGATGCCATTTTTAACAAGATCAATATTGATGAAAAATACATTTTCAATCATGAACAGATTATAGCCTATTTTTCTCAACACCAACCCGAAGTGTTATTGACAATTGGTGCCGGAAACATTGATTTACTTATTCAACCTTTGAAAGAGAATTGGTTATGAAAAAATGGTTGAAAATAGCTTTTTGGGTATTGTTATTTGTTACCGTTCTCATTGCGCTTGGACTAACCAAAAATACGCAAGCCTCCAATGTAATTTCAACTCCTGAAATTCTTGTTCATGTTGATGGAGAATATTCCTTCTTAACCGAAGATGATCTGCTACTCCGTTTGGAAAGAGCTGGTTTTATTTATGAAAATCAGGTTATGGAAAATTTGGATGTTAATCGATTAGAACAATATAT
>CANHJY010000180.1 GCA_947461185.1 Flavobacteriales bacterium | reverse complement strand
TCGAGATATCTTCCTCCGCCGTAAGTAATTGTTTTGCTGGTAGCATCTCGAAATGGAATAAATAAATAATCTTTAAAATCCTTATCCAATTTAAGTTCTAGATTTTGGTAAATCGTTAAAGTATCTTTTATTCCGTTGTATTCAAAACACACAAAGCCGTATCTTCTGTACCAAGGAAGTCGAGTAGTGGAGGTAGGCATCTGAAACTTTTTTCCTTTTGATTTAATAAAGGTTCCTGTTACCAAGAAATTCGTATCCACCTCAAAATAAGATACGCCTTGAAAGTTTTTTATTTCATCGGAATTTAAAACGCCACTTGTTGAATCAATGAGTTCAGCTGCATGCAGAATTCGCAAATTTAAAATGCTGTCTTTATAGTTTATTTCTCCAGTTTGTGACCAAAAAAATGAAATATAAAATATTGAAAAACAAAATAATAAGTGTTTCATCTTGAACCAAAAATTGAGCTTCCTATACGAACCATGTTGCTACCTTCTTCAATAGCTATTTTGTAATCATTGCTCATGCCCATTGAAATGATTTTGAAATCTTCATTGACGTGAAAATAATCGCGCTTCAAGTTATCAAAAATTGTTTTTAATTCGGAAAATTCTTTTTGAATTTGCATGTTATTGTCAGTGAATGAAGCCATACCCATTACTCCCTTGATGTCTACGAAAGTTAACTGCTTACAAGTTTCATTTTCCAGAAAAACAACGATTTCATTCCAGTCGAAACCGAATTTAGTTTCTTCTTGAGCGATATGAAATTGCAGTAGGCAAGGTATTTTTCGGTTTATCTTTCTTCCATTTTTATCAATCTCTACGAGTAATTTAAGACTATCAACACCATGTATGAGATGTATGAAAGACGCGATGTATTTGATTTTATTACTTTGCAAATGACCAATCATGTGCCAGTTGATATCTTTTGGCAATTTTTCGAACTTCTCGACTAATTCTTGAACTTTGTTTTCACCAAAATCACGCTGTCCAGCCTCATAGGCCTCCAAAATTGCATCAATAGGTTTCGTTTTTGAAACAGCAATGAGTGTAATGTTTTCAGATAAGTCAGCCTTTATTTCTTTAAGACGATTTTTAATCATTACTCATTAATTGGATAAATAGTTAATCCGCTTCTCATTTTAGGTTCTACCCAGGTTGATTTTGGTGGCATAATCAGATGATTGTCAGCGACTTTTTTAACTTGCCCAATATTACAAGGATATAAAAAGATCGCCAATTCAAATTTACCTTCGTTTATTTGTTTTTCGATAGCTTCAACAGGTTCAACTTCACTAAAAAATTCGATATTGGTATCTGTTTTTAAATCTTTGATTCCTAAAATAGGATCGAGAATGTATTGGGTTACAATTTCCGCATCAAGTGATTTCACAGGGTGGTCATTGTCAATGATTACATCTTTACAAATCAATTTGAACCATTGTCCTTTGATACAAATGGTGATTTCATGTTCTGCTTTTGGTTTCTCAAAATGATTGAGAGGGGATATGGAAAAACTATTTGATAAATTTTTGAGGAAACTTTCTTCGGTGTTTCCATTAAGTGATTTTACTATACGATTGTATGCTAATATTTTTAATTTACTTTCGTCTATAAAATAGGCTAAAAAGTTAGATTCGTTGGCAAATGTGGTTGATCCATTAATTTTTCTTCTTTCCATTAGCCTTGATGACGATGCCGATCTGTGATGTCCATCAGCAATATAAGTTGCATCAATATTTTCAAAAGCCTGAATCAATTTTTCTTCATTGTCCTTGTTGACTAGCCATAATTCATGTTTAACCCGATCTGTCGTTGTGAATTCATATTCTGGCCTATCTAAGGTACATGATTTAAGAATTTCATCTATCTCATTGTTAATTGGATAGGAGAGAAGAACGGGTTCGGCATTGTATCCAACAATATCAAGATAATCGGTGAACATATTTTCACGTGACGTTAGCGTTGCCTCGTGCTTTTTAATTTTGTCATTGTTGTATTCATCTATGCTCGCTCCAGCAATGATTCCAGTGAAAGGATGACCATTTTTTGTTTGTCTGTAAATATAAATACCTGGTTGATTATCAAAGAACAAAATTCCATCATCAATAAATTCTTGATATTTTTCTTTAACTAGATCGAATCGTTCTGTTGAATTGGGAGCAGTTTTTTTTAATGAATCAAACTCAGGGTTTATAATTCTGAGAAAAGTAAACGGATTATCCTCTAATTTAGCTTTTAAGACGTTTTTTTTATACGTGTAATAAGGTCGTGTTGCAACAAGATGCACTTTGTCACGAACAGGACGCAAAGCTCTGAAAGGCGTAATCTTTGTCATTATTTCTGAGAGAAAATACTGATAATCGTTTCTGCTAATTCTTCACCAATTCTGTCCTGAGCTTCCAATGTAGCAGCTCCGATATGAGGTGTGCAAGCAATTAATGGATGTGATATTAATTCTTTTCGGGGATTGGGTTCATTTTCAAATACATCTAAACCTGCAGCAGCAACAGTTCCATTGTTCAATGCTTCAAGCAAGGCGATTTCATCAATGACGCCACCTCTAGCTGCATTTACAATACGAACACCTTTTTTCATTTGGTCAAATTCTTTAGCGCCGAGAACAGCACTTCCATCATCTTGTTTTGGAACGTGTAAAGAAATGTAATCCATTTTTGAGAGTGCTGCGTGAAGGTTTGTAGTTGGATGAATGGTCACTTTTGTTGAACCAAAATTCCCTAGTGGAATTTCAATCTCACATGGATTTTCATCTTTTCCTACTGCAATAACGTTCATTCCACAACCAATGGCATAGGAAGCCAAACTTTGGCCAATTCTTCCGAATCCAATAATTCCTAGCGTTTTACCTCTTAGTTCAACGCCTTTGCCGTAGTTCTTTTTCAAGGCTGAGAAATCTCCAGTTTCCATATTCTTGTAGGAATCATTAAGGAAACGAGAAATTGCAAAAAGATGACCCATAACCAATTCACCTACGGATTGGGATGATGATGCGGGAGTATTGATTACGTGAATACCCTTTGAACGGGCATATGCAACATCAATATTGTCCATTCCAACACCACCTCTTCCGATTAACTTTAATCCCGGACAAGCATCAATAACTTCTTTTCGAACGGTTGTAGCACTTCTAACCAAGACCATTTGAATACCTTGATTATTAATTTCGTCAGCTAGACTTTCTTGTGAGACTTTGTCCGTTATAACTTCAAATCCTGAATTTTCTAAAATTTCTTTCCCTTTCGGAGAAATTCCATCGTTAGCAAGTATTTTCATTTAGTAAAATCTATAAAATTATCCTTTGATTCTAGTGAATTCTTTCATTACATCGACAAGTACTTGAACACTTTCAATTGGTAAAGCATTGTAAAGAGAGGCTCTATAACCGCCAGTTGATCTGTGACCTGGTAATCCAACAATTTCGGCAGCTTTCCACATTACATCGAATTCAGCTTGCAAACTTTCGTCTTTTAGCTGAAAAGTAACATTCATATCTGAACGGTCCTCAATTGCTACAGCCGATGTAAATAATGGATTTGAATCTATTTCATTGTAAAGCAAAGCAGCTTTTGCAATATTCTTTTTTTCTTGGGCTTCAACACCTCCGTTTTTTAAAAGATGTCTCAAGTTCAACATTGAAACATAAACAGAGAAAACCGGGGGAGTATTGAGCATAGATTCTTTTTCAACTTGTTGTTTCAAATCAAGGTATGTTGGCATGAATGGAGAGGTGGATTTACCCAAAACATCATCTTTAACAATATAGAGTGTAGCGCCAGCTGGACCAAGATTTTTTTGAGCACCAGCATAGATTAAATCAAAATTTTCAACTGAAATGACTTTAGAAAAAATATCAGAAGACATGTCGCAAACTAAGGGTTTTTCAGTTTTAGGGAAATTTTTGAATTGCGTACCGTAAATGGTATTGTTTGAAGTGAAATGCAAGTAGTCAGCATCATCCGAAACATTAAAAGATTTGGGTATATAAGTGAAGTTTTTATCTTCTGAGGATGCAACAACATCAACATTGACACCAACCTTTTTTGCTTCTTTTATCGCACCCGATGCCCATGTTCCTGTGTTAATATATGCAGCTTTTTTATGCTCACGCATCATGTTTAATGCGGCAATCGTAAAGCCAAGTGTTGCGCCACCTTGAAGGAAAGTTACAGAATAACCGTTAGGCACATGGAGCGATTTTTTCACCAAGTCCAAAGCTTCATCCATCACTGCGACAAAATCTTTATGTCTGTGGGAGACCTCCAAAATAGAAAGGCCATTAAAATTTAATACTGCCTCTGCTGCTTCTTTAAAAACTTCTTGAGGAAGAATGCAAGGCCCTGCTCCAAAATTATGTTTCATGATTCAAATTATTTGAACAAAAAGTTGATATATAAATAGTTATCTCGAAAGAAAT
>CANHJY010000179.1 GCA_947461185.1 Flavobacteriales bacterium | reverse complement strand
TTCAAGATTTACAAACTCGATTCTCAAATGGGGCAAAAATTATTGGATACAAAAAACCTAATGGGGCGTATGAAATAAACCCAGATGGCGGACTAATAATTCAACCTGGCTCTAAACTTTTTTTGCTCGGCACAACACAACAATTAGATGAATTAAATCAATATATTAAAAACGCTTGAAGTGAAATTGTTAATTACTGGTTCCAATGGTTTGCTAGGTCAGAAACTGATTGAAAGATGCATAAAACATCAAATCTCCTTTTTGGCAACCTCGAAAGGTCCAAATCGAAATACCGATTGTCCAGAAAGTAATTACCATGAAATGGACATTTCTTTCATAGATGAAATCGAAAAAGTTTTTGAAGCTTTTATTCCAACGCATATCATTCACACTGCTGCGATAACAAATGTGGATTATTGCGAGCTTCATCCTGATGAGTGCAAAATTATGAACACTGATGCTGTGAAGCTACTGTTTGAAGTGTCCAAGAAATATAATGCCCACTTTCAATTGCTGTCAACAGATTTTGTGTTTGACGGTGAAAAGGGTAATTATAAGGAAGAGGATGCTGTTAACCCGCTAAGCTACTATGCCCGCAGCAAGGTAGATGCTGAAAACATTTTATTACGTGACCAAAGTTATTCAAACTGGTCGATCGTTAGAACAATAATTGTCTATGGAACAGGAAACAATCTTTCTCGTTCAAATTTAATCACCTGGTCTATTTCAGCGTTAAAGAACAATGAACAAATAAAAGTAATTGATGATCAATTTAGAGCTCCTACTTGGGCGCCTGATCTAGCTTATGCATGTGTGGAAATTTGTCTTCGAAATAAAATGGGTATATATCATATCAGTGGTCCAAATACCTTGTCAATTATAGAAATTGTCATGAAAGTTGCAGATTTTTACGGTCTATCAAAGGAAAACATTCAAAAAATAAGTTCCCAAGAGCTCAATCAACCAGCTAGAAGACCTCCGAAGACTGGATTTGATTTGGATAAAGCTAGAATAGAATTAAGTTATCATCCCAAAACGATAATTGAAACGCTTGAGACATTGAAAGCCATTTAATAAATTAATACTATATTCGTCAAAACTATAATACTATGTCAAATTCTCAAAGTTCTGGTTGGGGTTCTAGAGTCGGTTTAGTTCTTGCTATGGCCGGTAATGCTGTTGGTCTTGGTAATTTTTTAAGATTTCCTGCTCAAGCAATTGAAAACGGAGGCGGTGCATTCATCATTCCTTATTTAGTTTGTTTTCTTCTAATGGGGCTTCCTCTTCTTTTTGTGGAATGGTCAATGGGAAGATATGGAGGAAAATTTAAACAACACAGTACCCCATTTATTTTTGATTCCATGGGACAAGCCCCATATTGGAAATACTTTGGTGTATTTGGACTTTTTACAAATATAGCTGTTGCTGCCTTCTATTGCTACTTGGAGTCGTGGGCGCTTTCATGGGCATATTATTCTGTTGCTGGTACTTTTACTGATATGTCAATGGCTGAAGTACAGCTGTTTTTCGAAAATTATATTGGTTTAGGCACAAGTCAGCCTGTAATCTTTTGGATTATATGTTTATTCTTAAATACCTGGATATTATCAAGAGGTTTGAGTGGAGGTGTTGAAAAAGTTGCGAAAGTCGGAATGCCACTTTTACTATTGTTTGGACTAATACTAGGAATTACTGGAATTACAATGCAGGCTAGTCCGGAAGCTGGAGGCCCAATCCACGATGGGGTAGTTGGATTAAATTACCTATGGAATCCTGACTTTAGCTCTATATGGAGTTTTGATGTCTGGGTTGCGGCCGCAGGGCAGATATTTTTCACGCTCTCACTCGGAATGGGAAGTATCCATTGCTATGCATCTTATTTAAATGCTAAAGATGATGTAGCTCTCAATGCAATGAGTGCGGGTTGGATGAATGAGTTTGTTGAAGTTGTTCTCGGTTCAATGATTATAATACCTATTTCAATTGGTTATCTTGGAATAGATGCAGTAAGTGATATGGTTTCTGGAGGTTCTGGTCTTGGAATTGGTTTTGCGGTTCTACCAAAATTATTTGCTGATTGGGGAGGGTTTGGTGTAATGGCAGGTTTAATGTGGTTTGGGCTACTCTTTTTTGCGGGAATAACATCCTCATTGGCTATGGGAACTCCTGTAATGGCTTTTCTAAAAGATAATTTCGGTTGGAAGGAAAGTACCGGTGCATGGTTTTTCGGACTTATAATACTTTTATTAGGAATTCCTTGTGTATTAAGTCAGGATGCATTCAATGAATTTGACTATTGGGCCGGAACAATTTCCTTAGTCGTATTTGCCCTTATTGAGATAATTCTTTTTGCATGGGTTTTTGGTCTTGCTGATAATTACAGCGAATGGAGAAAATCCGATGATGTACTCCCATTTAAAGCCATGAAAAGGTTGCCGGCATGGAAAGAAATTACCAGAGGCGCAGACATTAATGTTCCGATTATCTTTAAGTTTATAATTAAATATGTTTCACCAATATTCCTACTCATTGTATTTATCGGTGCGATTCCAGGAATTATTGATAATGCAACCAAAGAAACAAGTTTCTATGGCTGGCTTGCAAGATTCTTATTACTTACATTGTTCATATTGATTTCATTTTTGGTTTATATTGCTGCCAAAAGAAATAAAAATTCAAAATTATATTAAATGGAAACAAAAGCTTTGGTGTTAGTTACTGTAGTTTGGGTATCAGTGACTTTAATTACAGGTTATTTTTTTTATAAGGTATTAACTATTCCGAGCAAATCTGAACCTGATTCTTTCTCTGATAATGATGAAGAGTAGTCGATAATGAAAAATAGATTTCATCTATCCCTTCAAACCAAAAAGGGAATCGTTGGATTGATTTCAATTTTGATTTTATTTACGTTCTTACCCAGAATTTTAATGTCTTTCAAGGACAATAACTTTTATGTTAGTTCCACTGATGTTGAAGAATTCAAAAAGGAGGTAAAACATTACTCCAAAAAGCGGTATCAATCGAGTTATAGAAAAAATAAAAAAGTTTATAATGTTCCCCCTTTAGCTTTTGATCCAAATAATTATCAGCTGCAAGATTGGATGGCTCTGGGGCTATCCGAAAAACAAGCTAATGTCATATTGAAATTTTCAAAGTATGGAATAAAAAGTGATGACGAATTGAGAAATATCTTTGTTATTTCTCCTGAGTTATTTGCGATAATTAAGGATTCTACCTTTTACGCGGAAATAAAATATCCCTCATTCGAGGAGAAAAAATACAGCAAAGTAGAAAAACAAAAAATACGCGTTGAATTGAATGCTGCAAATCAAGAAACTTTAGAGACTATACCTGGTATAGGTACGTATTTCGCAAAAAAAATAATCACATTTCGAGATAAATTGGGAGGATACATCGGTAAAGAGCAGCTTCTTGAAATCAATAAAATGACTAGCGATAAATTATTAGCAGTTCAAGAGTTTATTTCTTTTGATCAAGAATTAATACGCCAAATTAATATCAATGAGGCTTCCGCTGAAGAGTTATCCATGCACCCTTATATTTCTTGGAATGTCGCTAATGCAATTGTTAAGTATCGCGAACAGCATGGAAGTTATGTCAGTTTAAATGAAATTCTTAAGACAAGGATAATTGATAATGAATTATTTTTGAAGCTAAAACCATATTTGACATTTTAACATGGATTTGATTGAAAAACTAAAAGGAACAATTAGAGACGTTCCTGATTTTCCAAAGGAAGGAATAATTTTTAAAGATATTTCTACTATTATGCTGGATCCCTCGCTTTCAGCTCAAGTTCTTGATCATCTGGCCAATTTTTATAAAAATCAGCAGTTGGACGCCATTGCTGGAATTGAAAGTCGAGGATTTTTATTTGGCTATCCATTAGCTATCAGATTAGGAATCCCTTTTGTTCTAATTCGTAAAGAAGGAAAATTACCTTACAAAAAAATAAGTCACGCCTATCAGTTGGAATATGGATCCGCTGTAATTGAAATGCACACAGATGCTGTTACTCAGGGTCAAAATGTTTTAATTCATGATGATTTATTGGCTACAGGCGGCTCTGCTGCCGCTGCTGCTGAATTAATTCAAAAATGTGGTGGAAATATTGCCGGATTTAGCTTTTTAGTAAGTCTTGATTTTTTAAAAGGTGATGAGAAGCTTAAACCGTTTTCAGACAATATTGTTAACTTAGTGCGCTATTAAATAATTTTCAAAAAAAATAACCATGAACTTTGATATGAACGAAAACCAACTGATGATTACTCAGATGGTTAGAGATTTCGCTGAAAAAGAAATAAAACCGAATCGCAATAAGTGGGATGATGAGGAATTCTTTCCTGTAGAAGTCATGAAAAAAATGGGTGATCTCGGTTTGTTGGGAATTTTTGTCCCCGAAGAATATGGAGGTTCAGGCTTTGGATATTTCGAATACGCAAC
>CANHJY010000178.1 GCA_947461185.1 Flavobacteriales bacterium | reverse complement strand
AGGGGATTATCTTGAATCAATTCTAAAATATTTTTTGATGGAACAGGTAAACTAAAACCAGATTGTCCATCTTTTGAATCAATTTTAACTATGTGATTTTTCCCATCTTTTTCAAAAGTTGAAGTATAGGAAAATGGATAATACAAACCTGCGTGTCTATTCTCAAAATCACTTAAAAAAGAACTCAACTCTTTTGAAACAGCCTTTATATCATTGGATGATTCAGAAATATAACGCCCAAAAGATTGTGTACATAATTGTTCAATATCATAAAATGTACTTTTTTTATAGAAAGTCACGCCATAAATGGGAATGTTCAATCTTTTTGAACGCGGACCAGGTAATTCTCCTGCCAGTTCGAGTGGCATTGATCTATCATCTGACAGGACAAACAATCCTGTAGGCAACATCAAATTTTGCGCTTCTAAAAGACTCAATGCTTCATTAATGGCAATGTGAGTTTGAACGCGTCCCGCATATTCAATGCGTTTATTGTCTTGAATCTTATCAATTCGCCCCAATAAATCTTGCACATTGTCTGTAAAGTCAAATTTCGAGGGAAAAAGAATCTGCTTTTCAATCAAACAGCTAAAACCAACGATTTCAATTTGATCTCCTGATTTTATTGTCCCGTTTTTAAAGGCTTCTGATAAGACATCTTTGTACCATTGAATTTCTTTTTTGTCCGCAGTATTGCGAATTAAAAAAAGAATCGCTTTGTTTTGTGCCAAGGAATCTACTTTTTGAAAAGATTCAAAAGCAACTGTGACAGGTTGATCGTCTTCAGAAAATTGAATGCCGTCTGTTTTAATTCCTTCAGGATCTCTCACCCATAAATTTCCTTTTACTTCAGGATAATTAGCTGTAGAAATTGACCGGACATCGACTGCGTTTTTTTGAGAAAACGAATCGTTCGAAGTCATTAAAATGGCAAAGAAAAAGAATGTGAAGCGCACAAAATGAGCACTTTTAATAAATGTATTTCTCATACTGATTGATTTATTTTTTATCAAGTATTTCACTACTTCTAAAAATGAACGTTGTATTAGCCATCCTAATAATATCACTATCATTCAATGGATAAGCCTTTTCAACTTCCAACTCTTCATCATTAACATAAGTTCCATTAGCAGTCATTTTATCTTTAATATAAAACCTGCCAGAACGATATAAAATATTAACATGTTCTCCTGAAATCGTGGTATCCTTTGTTATTGTTATGGTATTCCCTGGATTACGACCAATAGAATTATTTCCTTCATAAATTCTATAATCAACGCCCATTGGATCTAAAGTGTAGGATAAAACCCACCCTACAATTCTCCTTGCGGATCTTGGAGTTGAGTCAATTGAAGCATTTCCGCCAACAGCAGATGTTGAATCTTCATCGGTCACTCCAGCAATGTATGTTCTGTTTAAATCTCTTTTTGGTTGTCCAGGTGCAGCTGAATTTCCACTTCCAAAAACTTTTGTTTGATCAGAACCAGCATTCTCACTTTGACTTCCAAATACTTGCGTTTTAGCATTGTCTGAACCACCTTGCGTCATTCCTGCTCCCGCTACAATTGTTTTGTTTAAATCATTTCCTCCAACATTTTTAGAAGATATCGATCCTCCCGGACAATAAGGACAGGCATTTAAATCTTCTTTGTAGAAATGTCCATTGTCACATTTTTTAAAACCATTCATATTGTTTTGTTTTTATTATTTAATACATCGGACATAAAGTCCATAATTACTGTTTTTTTCCTCTATTATTTTATCCAATAAAAATGGATCGTCATTTATTTCAGTAATGACCATTATTTCTACTTTTTTTGGTTCAAAACTTTGACACCAATAGTAAACTTTGTTGGCAAAATACCACTCTTTGCTATCATCAAGTCGAAACCCATTAGGCTTGAAGTTCATGCCATATTTATCCATTCCCTTCACTTTCCAATTCACAAATTGATTATTTGAAGAGTCTTTTGATTTTAAAAGTATGGCGCCTTTGGGAGATTCTAAATCTAAAAAATCAATAAGTTCAAGAACGTCATTTTTTACAGGTATTCGCAATCCTTCAGGTGCTAATTTACCAGATTCAATCGCATAATAATTATACAAATATCCATAGTTTCCTGAAGTGTCATTTTTGTGAAAACAATAAGCGGGCTCTCTTTTTTCAAAAAAAGAATCCCATTTTTCTCTTGTATCTGCAAAGAAAATCGGTGTTCCGTCATTTAAAACTTTAACTTTCAAATTGTCGTTGTCCCATTTTTGATTTCCGATGGTAAGTAATTTATTCTCAGCATTAAATCTATTTATAATATTTAACAAGCTATCGTTACTTTTTGACAAGTTTTGACTAGAAGAAAGAAGTGAATCTACTTTTTTTTTAATCAACTTTAAATTAGCTTCAGTAGCAACTAATTTATCTTTTAATTCTACACATTTCTTATGAATCTCCTGGGAACTTAGAAAATTGCAAATTAACACTAAAATAAAAGTTAAAATATTTTTCATTTTACTAATTTTCATCACTACAATCTGAACAATCGCATGTTCCATCATTAATCCAATTCATATGGATGCCATAATCACCAGTTTCATATTTATTGCAACTAAAGAATTCTTTTCTACAATTCCCACAATTCCAAGTGACATTGTATTGCGTTTCGTATGTCGTATTTTCGCAATATGGACAAACAGTTTTGTATGTTGTCGGTTCTTCTATATATTCTTCTTCATAATTGTATTCTGGGCAACCGTTATTTTCTAAAGTCCCATATTCGGAAACGCAACCATCTTTATCATCAAAGACACCATCGCCATCCGAATCTGGCCAAGGACATCCATTATTTTCTTTGGGACCGTTTTCGTTCACACATTTATCGGAATCATCTAAAATACCGTCCAAATCTGAATCAGGAATCGGACAACCATCGTATAAATAAACACCTTTAATCGTAGGACATTTATCTTTTGAATCTATAAATCCATCTCCATCAGAATCTTTATAATTTAAATTAAAAATCAATAGAATACTGACAATTATAGATATAATAAGACCAATAATACCCATTGTTAAGCCTGCATTTGATTTCCCTTTAGAAAATGTCAATTCCTCATTTTTTTGAATATTGGAAATTCCTTTTGAACCAAATATAATTGCTAAAAAACAAAGTACAATACCTACAAAGCTTGCATAAGGAATAAAAGAAAATACCAACCCAATAATACCCAGAACCAAGCCGGCAGTTGCTGCTCCATTGCTCAAATTATTGCTTTGAATAGGAATTTGCCTTTGCTTAATTGTTTCTTGTTTTGATGCTACTGAATTTACAATTGGTTTTGATTCAACTTTTACTTTAGATTTTATTGCCGCTAAAAATTCTTCGCAACTTTGAAATCTATCTTCTGGATTTTTTTCTAAAGCTTTTTTAAGTATCGTCGATAAATAGAGCGGAATTCCAGGATAAATTTCCTGCGGTGGTGCCAAATCTTCTTTGACAATTTTCGAATAAACCTCATATTCTGTCGTCAAGCCGCTGTATGGATTAACGCCCGTTAACATCTGATAAAATGTGACACCCAAAGAATAAATATCTGAACGAATATCTACCTTTTTCCCTTGAACTTGTTCAGGAGACATGTAGTAAACCGTTCCCATTTGGGTTCCTGTTTTTGTAAGATTATGATTGCTATCTCCCAACAAACGCGCAATTCCAAAATCGAGAATCTTGACTTTATCATCTTTTGTGATAATAATATTGGCTGGTTTAATATCACGGTGAATAATATTTTGTTGGTGCGCATAGCTGAAAGCTTCAAGAATACCATTTATGATAGGAACTGCTCTTTCCTCAGGCATTGGTCCGGTCACATCTCTAATAAATTCATCTAGGGCCATTCCCTCCACAAATTCCATGATGAGGTACATGCCTGTTTCATCTTCGAAATAGTCAAAAAGGCCAACAATATTAGCATGTTGCAACCTTGCTAAAGTGGAAGCTTCATTTTTAAATCTTTGTTTGATTTCATTATTAGACATGAACTGCGGCAACAATGATTTTATAGCCACAACCCTTTCAACTTGGGAATGCTTTGCTAAAAACACACTGCCCATGCCGCCTTCGCCAATAAGAGATACTATTTCGTAGTTAAGTATAGATTTTCCGATCATTAATTATGTTTTCACTAAATACATTGTAAAAATAAAATTTTATTTTAATAAGCTAGTCAATATTTTGAACAAATGCATAATTGATAAATGATAAAATAAATTCAACTAATTTAACAATTCACAAGGCAAAAATCATTTTTTATAAAAATCTCCACCTTACTAAGGCAAATCACCGATTTCCAAATCACAATTTCTATTAACACATTTTACCTAATTATTTACCAATCCATCCATTCTGAATCAGGAACAGGACATCCGTCATACAAATTAACACCTTTTTTATCTGGACATTTATCTTTTGAATCT
>CANHJY010000177.1 GCA_947461185.1 Flavobacteriales bacterium | reverse complement strand
TGAAGCAGTGCATCATCAACTAATTCTGGAACCGTAACTTTTAATAGTGGCTCTTGTTCCATTGCTCTTTTTATAGCAAAAATTGATCCTTCATTTCTAGCCCAATTTCTTCTTGCAATTCCATTATTCACGTCCCAATGCAACATCATTTTCAATCTTCTTTCTGCGTCTTGAGTTCCATCTAACAGCATTCCAAATCCGCCATTTATAACCTCTCCCCAACCTACTCCACCACCATTATGAATAGACACCCATGTCGCTCCTCTAAAACTATCTCCAATTACATTTTGAATTGCCATATCGGCTGTAAATCGCGAACCATCATAAATATTTGATGTCTCTCTGTAAGGAGAATCCGTTCCTGAAACATCATGATGATCTCTTCCTAAAACAACAGGACCGATTTTATTTTCTCTAATGGCATCATTAAAAGCTTTAGCAATTCGCATTCTACCTTCAGCATCAGCATACAAAATACGTGCTTTTGAGCCAACAACGAGTTTGTTTTGCCTTGCACCTTTAATCCATTGTATATTATCAAGCATTTGCTGTTTAATTTCATCTGGACTTTCAGAAAGCATATTTTCTAGAACATGAAGCGCGATTGCATCGGTTTTGTCTAAATCAGATTCTTTTCCTGATGCACAAACCCAGCGAAATGGACCAAATCCATAGTCAAAACACATGGGGCCTAAAATATCTTGCACGTATGATGGATATTTAAAATCAACACCATTTTTCGCCATGATATCGGCACCCGCTCTAGATGCTTCTAACAAGAACGCGTTTCCATAATCAAAAAAGTAAGTTCCACGCTCCGAATGTAAATTAATATATTCAGCATGAATCCTCAAAGTCTTCTGAACCGCAATTTTAAACTTTTCAGGGTCTTTAAACATTAATTCATTAGACTCCTCAAAATTATAGCCAATCGGATAATAACCACCTGCCCAAGGATTGTGCAAGGATGTTTGGTCAGAACCCAATTCAATAGCAATGTTTTCCTCATAAAACTTCTTCCATACATCCACAATATTGCCCAGAAATGCTATTGAAACCACCTCTTTATTTTCTTTTGCAACTTTCACCCGTTCACAAAGCACCTTTAAATCATCAATTACTTCATCAACCCATCCTTGAGAATGTCTCGTATGAACTGCCTTCGGATTTACCTCTGCTGTAACTGAAATACAACCAGCAATGTTTCCCGCTTTAGGCTGAGCACCTGACATTCCTCCAAGTCCAGCAGTTAAAAAAAGCTTTCCAGCAATTCCCTCGTTGTTCTTTGAAATCCTTCGCGCAGCGTTCATAACGGTTATGGTTGTCCCATGCACGATACCTTGCGGACCTATATACATGTATGAACCCGCAGTCATTTGACCATATTGCGTTACGCCAAGCGCATTAAACCTCTCCCAATCATCTGGTTTTGAATAATTTGGAATCATCATTCCATTTGTAACGACTACTCTTGGCGCTTCCTTATGCGACGGGAACAAGCCTAGCGGATGTCCTGAGTACATTACTAAAGTTTGTTCATCTGTCATTTCTGACAAATACTTCATTGCAATTCGGTATTGGATCCAATTTTGAAAAACTGCACCATTTCCGCCGTAGGTTATCAATTCATGTGGATGCTGAGCTACTGCGGGGTCCAGATTATTTTGAATCATCATCATAATCGACTTAGCCTGCAAAGAAACTCCGGGATATTCCTCTATTGACCTCGCATACATGTCATAATCTGGACGATACCTGTACATATAAATTCGTCCATATGTTTCTAATTCTTCAATGAAATCAGTAATCAGTGTTTCGTGTTGATCGCTAGGAAAATAACGCAATGCATTGCGTAAAGCCAAGTGCTTTTCCTCTTCATTCAGTATCTGCTTGCGTTTAGGTGCATGATTAACTGAAAGATCATAAGACTTTTTGGGTGGAATACTTGTTGGCACTCCTTGCGTAAGTTCCATTTTGAAATCAGACATATTGCATTACTTTGAATTACAAAGTTAAACAATAGGAACTCCAAATGGTTTGATCGACAAATAAAGTTTGATAATTGTCTGACGAGATTACCTTATCTCAACAAATTAATATAGCCTTGGTATTCGTACTTAGCATCATTAATTAAATCCTTTACCGAAATGGTCCAGGTATAATTACCTTGTTGTACAGGACTTCCGTTATAAGTTCCATCCCATTTAGCATAAGGGTCATTAGTTTCCCAAATAACTTCGCCCCAACGATTATAGATTAACAGATTAAAACCATAAATGTCAACTCCTTCAATAAATATTCCCCAACTTTGATTGTGTTCATCGTCATCTGGAGTAAATGTATTTGGTGCATAAAGAATAATTTCCGGCAAAACGATAACAACCTTTTCAATGGTATCTGAACAACCAAAGTCCGAAGTTGCAATTAACATAACATTGTAATCCCCAGTAACACCGTCCGGGAACATGGTTTGAACGTGTTTTAACTGAGAATATGAAGGACTTCCTCCTTCAATAAACCACTCGTAGGAGTCAGCATTTTGAGAATAATTTGTCAACTGTACCTGCGTATTAAACATCATTACAGGGTTTGGACTATGATTAAAGTCAGCTATTGGCTTTGGTTGTACGGTAATGTAACTGTAAAATGTTGTTGAATCAATACATCCAAACGGACTTGTTACAACCAATTGAACATCATAATTACCTGCCATTAAAGCTGCAGTTGTTATTGTATCTTGATTGATAAAAATTTGATCATTAGATAATTCCCAATAGACAAATTCTGAAAGTGCTGGATTAGTTAAATTATACAATTCATAAACTGCGGGTTCACAAAGATTATTAACATTTATACCTATTTGAGGTACAGGCAATGGTGCTAAAATCACATTAGTTGATAATACTAAAGGAGTAGACTCACATTGATCTTCAATGGTAACTGAAATCACACTAGTTGAAGGGGGATTAACACTAGTTGAATGATTTGAACCGTTGCCAGTGGCACCAGTGCTCCAAGTAAAAGTAAATGGCACGCCTATTCCTCCACTTGCGGTTGCATTTAAAATAGTCGGGTATCCCGGACATATGGTCACATCAGGAGATATTGTACCACTAATCGGAGGTCTAACTGAAACATCAATAGTGGCTGGAAGTGACTGACATCCATTCTGATTTTCTGCAATAACTGTGTAGGTAGTATTCGAACCTGGATTCACAAGTTGGGTTGCGGCCGTATTGGTAGTGTGATCCCAAATAAAATTGTATGATGTTCCTCCTGTCGCGCTGGCGATTAAAGTGGCAGTTCCGTTCTCGCAAATCAGTGTATCATTACTCACGAAAACTAAAACTGGAGCTGGATCAGTAACCGTAACATTGGAACAAGTTTGACAGCCTAAATTATTTCTAGAACAAACAGAATAAGTACCAGCCGCAAAACCAACAGCAAAAGAGTCAACTTGCCAGGTGATTCCGTTGTCGAAACTATATTCATCTGCTAATGGGCTGTTTATCAGTATCGTTCCGTCAGACAATCCGGCACAAGAAGGACTTAAACTCGAAACCGTTTGATTAATTTGAGCAACCAACACCTTTACAGTATCTCGATAAATCCCGCAAAGTGTGCTATTTTCCCTAAGAACAAATTGATATAACCCTGGTTGATTTACAGTAACTGTTGGTGTTAAGGAATTAAAATTGGGTGCAAAAGTTACAGTTGGTGTAGGTGTTATTCCTGTTGTAATAAATTGCCATGAAGGTGTGTTCGCAGGATTACTTATAGTACCATTCAAATAAATGGGTTGCCCTAAGCATACTGTATCATCAATACCAGCATTTGGAGTTGGCGGAGGAATAACTGTTATGGTAAACACGGCAGTATCAGTAAATGCAGAAGCCTGAGCAGTTGCTGGCTGATAAACTTGAACTTGATATGTTGTTGTAACTGTTGGTGTAACGGTAACGTTAGTCCCAGCAGAGGTATTAGAAACACCAGTAGTAACCAACCAAGTGAACTGAGGTGAAGTTAATCCCGGTGTGACAATTGTGACATTTGCGGAATTCCCTAAACAAATAGTTTGGTCGGCTGCAGAAACATTACAAGAAACACCTGCAGTTCCGAAAAAATTCAAATTAACATTTTGACTTGTACCACTGTAATTAGACAAACAAAGTAAATAAGACTGTCCGGCTGTCACGGGCAAAGGATTTTGATAACTGGTTGGTGAGCCATTTGGGGGTAATTGTCCCGGAGGTGCCATTCCGGTATTTCCATTACAGGTTCCGTTCCAATTACAAGCAACTGGCGATAAAGTATTACCATTAATTCCGGCGCAGGCTTGGGCAAGAGATGCATTTGGCATGGACCACATGATCCAATCAAAACATCCGCCACTGGGTCCAATAATTGACCATGCAAGTGTACCACTTGAAATTACGTTTATGGTAATAAATGTAGAGCTGGTTTCACCACTTAATAAACAACCAGAATTGAATCCAGCTGGATTGA
>CANHJY010000176.1 GCA_947461185.1 Flavobacteriales bacterium | reverse complement strand
TATATTCTTTAAGGAAACCATAATGCAAAATTTAGAAGATAAAAAAGCCTAAGTTTTCACCTAGGCTTTCTCGAATTTAAAAAGAACTATTACTTTTTAATCAATTTACCAGTTGAAATGCTTTCACCTGCTTGAATTTGATAAATGTAAGAACCTGCATTCAAACCAGCTGTATTGATTTCAACTGCATTTGAAGAAGTTGAAGTTCCAGCAAATTTTTTACCAGCTAAATCGAAAATTGAAACAACCACTTCATTAACACCATTTGTGTTGAAAGTGAAAGTAGCAACATCATTAACAGGATTTGGAGCAACTACAACATTGGAGATTGCGCTTTCAGAAATTCCAGCAGCACATGCTGTACAAGCATCCCATTGGAAACAAATTGTTTCTGCTGCAGCAGGAATAGTTAATGTACGGTTAATGTTACCACCACCGTCATCAACTCCACAACCACCTGAAGCGATAGTGTTTGCTGGATCAGTACCTTCATTTGAACCCCAGTCACCATTCACAAATTTGTACAATTGCGTACCACCAACATTGGCAGTTGGATAGGTAATGTCAATAGACCAAATATTGTTTCCTTGATCTGTCATCGCATTGGAAGCATCTGAAGGTGTCCAGCTTGCGTTTGTTGCGCCATTGTCTCCAAAGTTACCACCAATACGGATTCCGTTAGGAGATAATGTGTTTCCTGCCGCTAAATATCCGGTAATATCTACCTGATAAGTAACAGTAACCTGACTGTTTGCAGCAAAACCAAATGCAACCATTGAAAGAAGTGTAAATAATTTTTTCATACGTTTTTTTTGTTTAATTAATAATTCGCCAAAGGCTTTATAAATAGCTTAGTGTCATATTGACGTTTTAAAACTAAAAAGAAAAACAATTCGTTCAAAATAAAGTTTGAATTTTTTATTAAAAAAAGATGAATAATATCTTAAATATAAGTGATTTAATCTTTTTGTAAAATTGTAAGCCCTACATTTGATTTTAAATTATGCAAAAACACCTAAAAATTTGCTTTTGGATCAGTACGATTTTGCTATTGATTTATTTCACTTTGCTACTTCTATTTGGAAGTACAACTTTTGCAGATGCACTTCGTGGTTATGAAACCCTCTTTCAATATAATGAGTTGGGTATATGGAATAATTTGAGTTATCCTGCTGACATAGGTAGCGACTTTCACTATTTCGTATCATGGTGGAGTCCTGGACAATGGCTTTTACCATACTTAATTATAAAAATCACAGGTATTGCATCATTTCAAACTATTCAAACGATAATCATTATTCCATCTTTGCTAATTTGCGTATTTGGGTACACTTTACTTTTCAAAAAACTAGGTTTTTCTTCATTGACAAGGTGGATTGCCATGCTGTGTATTGTGAGTAATCAACTTTTCTATTGGCAAACATTGATGTATTATGGTGGCGATTTACTTTTATTGGCGCTTTTCCCATTTTTTATTCTGCTCATCATCGAAGAAAAGAAGAAAACCATTTGGTGGTATTTCAGTTTTAGCACAGTTTTAATATTGGGTCTCCTTGCAAAAAACACTTTCGTCATCCTAATAATCTGTGCCTTAATCTTCATGTTAAGTAGAAAGGGTATAAAACAGACAAAATTGAAATTTCACATTATTGTTTCTGCAATTTCAACAATGCTCATTGTTTTGTTCTATTTCTTGCATTTAAAATGGGGTGAAACACCTGGCAGCGCGACCGATACAGAGGGCTATAACGGTATTCCGAACGATTGGCTTGGGGATTTATTTTACAGTATTGGTAGTCCATTTGGTATTTTTTCTAGAATTACATTTTTCATTCAAAAAATTGCTGGACATATTGGATTCATTAATGCTTTTCAACTTATACCTGCCTTGATATCCATCTTGTTTGTGATTTATCTTACAAAGAAACCCGTTTCGACATATCAACAACTCATCATTCGTTTTACTTTGCCCTTTATCGGATTTTTTTGTCTGATGTTTGTTCTGAACCAAGCTGTGTCATACGAAATGCGGCATTTTGCGCCAGTAGCCTTTTTATTTTTCCCAGGAATTATTGATTGGATGTTAGGCTTGAAATGGAAAAAAATCATGTTGTTCGCTATCTATTTCTTTTGCTTAACGGACCTGGCTTGGTTTGCATACAGTTTTAAAAGAATCGAATCTGAATCTACATTATGGAATACGCTCAAAGTAAGTAAATCAGATGCTGAAAACTTAGAAACAATAACAAAATGGGATAATAAAAATTCGCAAAGTTTAGTATTGATCGAAGATTATTGGGCTTTGAATATTGCTGCAAGAAAAAACAAAAAACTTGTCGTACAAAAAGACAACTTAGGTTGGAAAATAATTACAGGCATGGAGCTAGATCGAGCAGATTATTGCAATCTGAAAACAACAGCAAAGTTAAATGGGTATGATAAAATCCTAATTATTTCAAGTAAGAAAACAAAAAATCAGCTCGCTAATGCCTTCAGAGGTAAAAAATCTATATTGATAAAGTCAACTGACGAATTTAATTTTTATGAAGTTAAATTGGATGAGGCAAGCCCAAAACCTCCTCTACCTGAAAGCAAACAGCTTTAGCGTCGAATTTCTCAACCGATTTTCTCAGCATATCTTTTTGGAAAGTTACTTTTTGATTCAAAACAATATTCATTTTTAAGGCTAAGTCATCGCTGTTTTGAGATTCAAATAACAAACCGGTAATTTCGTTTTGAATTAATTCTGGACTTCCTCCAGCATTTGAAGCAAGAACAGGAGTTCCGCAAAAAAGTGATTCAATAGTTACCATACCAAAAGTTTCAGATTTGGATGCCATAATGCAACAATCAATCGCTTTGTAAAAAACATCAACATCTCTTCTAAATGGTCGAATGACAACTTCTTTATCTAATTCATTTTGCAGAATACAATCTTGAAATCGTTCATAATAATCAGATCCTCCTTCCTTATTAGGTTCTCCTAGAAAGCATAATATTGCATTTTTGGAATCGATTTTTTTGAAAGCCTCCAAAACCAGAAGTTGACCTTTATGTTCATCGAACCTTCCAATCAAACCAAAAATAAACTTGTCTTTTGGAAGATTTAAAATTTCCCGTGCATCAGATTGATCAATTTCTTGATTCATTTGCTCAAAATCCAAACCTGATGGAATAACTTTTATTTTATTTGGATTGATTTTAGTTAGATTTTTAACCTGATCTGCCAACCAGTTCAATGGGCAAGCCCATAAATCCAAATAACTATATCTAATCGTATGAAATATGCCTTTTTTACTCATCCCGAGTTGCATCTCCATGAAATAGGATAAATGTAATGGTATTTTACACTTTCTTTTTGCTATAACGGCTAAACTTAAATCGCGATTATCCCGGATAATGAGGTGCGTAACTTGATGTTCTCCCAAGTATTTCGCTAATTTTTTACCTGCCTTGAAATCATAATATTTCTTATGCTTTTGTATGATCAAAACATTTAAGTCAAATTGCTTTGCTTCTGCAATGAACGGAGAACTTTCAATACCAATTACCAAAACTTCATGACCTCTTTGGTGCATCCAAAGTGCATTCTTAAGCTGGTTCATTTCCAATCCTCCCCAACTTATTGAGCTACATAAATAAGCGAGTTTAGGATTCATTTTCGGATAAATTTGTTGGAGCAATATAATTTCGTAACGTCCATCTGACAATAATAAATGCGATTATTGAAAGAAAAGCCGCTACGATAAATGGCATACCGTAGCTCCATGAAGATGACGGATAACTTTGAACTGATGTATAATAAATCCACATAAAAAACTGAGGACCAATAATCTCCCCTAGGCTCATCATACTTGTAAAAACACCTTGAAGTTCACCTTGTTCATTATTTTTGGCTTGTGTTGAAACGATAGATCTTACTGACGGTTCAATAATTCCTGAAAATGCATACGGAAAAACAAAGACATACATCAGCCAGCCATTATCTGATGGAATTGCAGCTATTCCAACTAAAGTAATGGTCAAAATAATCAAGCCGACTGATGCAGCACCTTTTTCACCAATTTTTTTTACTACAAATCCAGATAGCGCGCCTTGCACAAGACCAAAGCATACTCCGATGACCGCCAATGAAATCCCTACATCTTTTCCTGTCCAGCCAAATTTGGTCATGGTATAATAATTCCACGTTGAATGAACTGACATATTGGTTAAAATCAAAAGAAATATGACCAGAAAGAGGTACTTTAATTTTTTATAGCGCTTCATTTGAAGGATAGCCCCAAGAGGATTTGCACGTTTTATTTCGAATGCTCTTCTATCATTTGAAGGAAGAGATTCTTTCAGAACAAAAAAACCGTAGATGACATTGGCAAACGAACAAAAAGAAGCTACTAAAAAAGGCGCCCTTGGTCCAAAATCAGATAACAATCCTCCTATTGCAGGACCAATTACGAAACCAATTCCGAAGGCAGCACCAACCAAACCAAAATTCTTTGCTCTATTTTCTGGTGACGAAATATCCGCAATATAAGCAGCGGCAGTCGTGTAACTCGCACCAAAAATTCCTGAGATTGCTCTTCCAAC
>CANHJY010000175.1 GCA_947461185.1 Flavobacteriales bacterium | reverse complement strand
TTCGAAATCAAGTTAATAAAAACACAAAATCTTCAACCCAAAGAGTATCTTCGGTTGATTGGTTATCGAGTAAAAAAGTATTGCTTATGAAAAACAATTACATGATCAGCTATCTTAGAAAAGGGATTAAATGCGCTGCAATTATCCTTTTGACATTGTTCTCGTTGAGTACAATGGATGTTAGAGCACAGCTTGTAACCCAAACAGAAAGCGTTGAAGGGAACTTCTTTCCAATGCCAGGCTGGAAAACCCGTAAAGGTATTGTTGCTGAATTCTCAAGAGTAGCAGCAGCCTCTACCATGTCTCCAACAGTGCCTGCATTAGCAAATGGGACAATTTTTACAGGTGGTGCACCACAAGCAGTTACAGGTGGTGGAACAAATGTTATTATGCTGAATTCTTTTGTATCAGGTACAGATACTGCCTTTTTGATCTCAAAACCATTTGATTTTAGTAATAATGGTAATGTAAATCCAAGCTTAAGTTTTTGGGTTTATCGCGATGCTTTAGCAGCTGGGGCAAACGATCGCTTAGAAGTTTTTTGGGCTGGTTTTTCACCAGGCCCAGGTTCGAGTGCGGCTTTAACGCCAATTAATCATCAATCAGGAAGTAATGTTATTCCTCGATTAACTTCCGCAACTCCGGCAGCAATTAATGGAGCTGGCTGGTATGAGTATCGATTTACAATACCAACAACAGCTCCCTTCAACACAAAAAGAAATTATTTTGTAATTAAAGGGAAAACCGAATTTGGTGCTAATATGTACCTTGATAAATTTACAGTTAATACCTATCCTAGTGCTATGGTAGCTACTGATGTTAAGTTTGACTTAGTTCAGCAAAATGCAGCAACTACAGCTGCATCTACATTAAACCAATGGATATTGGGTGTTCGTTGTGTGGTAGGACTTAATTCTGGTTGTGGAGCACTTGCTGTAGCCGGGACAAATAATCCAGTTAAATTAGATTCCCTTTTATTCAATACGAACGGATGTAGCAATATTGCAACTGATATCTTAAATGCGAAAGTATATTATACAGGGGGTTATGATCAATTTAACACCTCTTACCTTTCTCCATTCCCTGCCACAACTGGTATAGCAGGTGCATCTTATCCTAAACCTACTTACGGTGCTCCTTTAGCAGCAGCGACCAACCTTGATTTTCAAAATACAACGGGGAACTGTTTCTATTTGGAGTATGATACCACGTATTTCTGGTTAGTGTATGATATCAAAGCAACCGCAGGTGGTGGTAATTTTGTGGATGGCGATTTTAGAGGGGCTATTGTTGGTGGACCAACAGCTTGTCCTTCTCCTAATGGTTCTGCAACATGTATAACTGCAACAACTGACGTCTTTACCTTAGTCGGTGCGTGTCAAATTGATATTCCTTATTGTGTTCCTACTTATTCATTAGGTACGTCTTGGAATAACTATGTCAACAATGATTATTTGCATCAGGTAAATCTGATTGGATATGGTGGAACAGCCATCAATGCTTCAGTAAATGATCCTAATTTACAATTAAGCACACTGCCTTGTTTTCCAAGTTGTCGCTTTGTAAAGCATCCACCTGATTATGAATACAGAAATCCAAATGTGCCGGGAAACACGGTGACCCTTCAACAAGGTGTGAATTATAGTATTACAGTACAGGTAGGTACGTACCAAAGTGGAAACAATGTTTCGGCATGGATAGATTTTAATCGTGACGGTATTTTTGATAATGCGCCATTTACATGGACAGGAGTACCAGGAGCAAGCGCCTATACTGGTGAACGGTTAGGCTACGCCTCACTAACGGCACTGGGTCAAGCAACTTGGACATTTACCGTTCCAGCAACGGGATCAGTTCCGGCTCCGTTCCAAGGTTCTACGCGTTTGCGTGTACGTGAGTGGTTTGCGGCTTCTGCTACAGCCATGCATCCATGTAATCCAGGAACATGGGGTGAGACTGAAGACTTTGTTGTAACAATTATACCAAATTGTAATGCTAATTATAGATTGTGGTTAGGTAATACCAACGATTGGAACAACCCAGCAAACTGGTGTCCATCAGTACCAACAATTGCAGATACCGTATTAATTAATAAAACTTTGGTTAATCCAGGAACCAGACGATATTTCTTTCCAGTTATTAAATCAGGAGTTCAAGCAAATTGTAGATCGTTAACCATTTCAAATCAAGACACCTTGTTTATTGATGCTCCGAATCCAGGTGCAACAGCTTTAAAAATTGCTGGAGACTTGAATAATAGTGGATATATGAATGTTGTTGGAGGTTCTACTCCAACGAATAACGCCGTCTTTCCGAGTTCAACTGGAACACTTCTTAATTTCTTGATGACGCCGCTATGTGGTAGAACTTATAAAGCAGGTCAAAGTCAGATAATTTATTTAGCAAGTGACTTAGCGCTGTTGGGTATGCAGGCGGGTGATAGGATTACAGCCATTCAATTAAATGTTAAAAATAACGACGCAACAGTGCCGGTTCGTCTTTATAATAATTTTGCAATTGGATTTGTAAATAGTCCTGCCGTACCAGGTGCTTTTACCAATACAGTGCCCATTGCCGGAGTTACTAACGTATATACCACTGCTAGCCAACCAATTGTATTCGGTGTAAATACCTTTACATTAGCAACACCAATTGCATGGGATGGGGTGAATAATATTGTGATTCAGTATTCATTTACGAATCCAGCATCAACCGGATCGGCAAATAATGATTATATAGATATAACACAATCGACAGGTCGTAACTCAACATTGGTTTTAGGTCGTTTATTAACATCGGCAGCAACAGTTCCCGCAGCTGGTGCATTTATAGGTCAGGTGGCAGCTGATATTACAGGTAACGGTTCTCCTGTTGCTAATGCATTAAATACTGCAAGTGCCTTAATGACACTTCGTCCGAATGCAACATTTATTTGGGATCGGCCTTATGGCAAGCCTAGATTAGTGGTACAAGGTAACTTTACCAATAATGGTTTATTCAGCCCTGGTAAGAGCTTGTTTGTAATGGATAGTTCAAGGACACAATTTATCGGTGGAACACGTGCAGTACCATTCTATACATTTAGCATGGCTAAATCAGCAGCTAACCGCCCAATTGTTTTAAACAGCGATTCAGTTTCTATTCAAGATACCTTCTTCTTAGGAACAGGGCAGATGATTATGAATGGACGACCATTAGCTATGACATGGTCAAATCCTGCTGCTTTTTCAAGAATTAATCAAGGGACTATTCCTGCAACTGCCGGTACTGGTTTATTAATTAGCGAAAATCCTAATTCTATTGTTAATTGGACGATTGGACAATATGTGGGTCCTGCAGTTAATCGAATTATACCATTTGCCAATAGATTGGATACAACTAGCGCAGTACCTGTGCAAACTTATATACCTTTAATATTCCAACATAAACAGGGTGATATGGGAGTATTTAAAGCAGGAACTAAACATTGGGCAACAAATGCATTGCCTTATCCACCATCTGTAACTCATATTGATTTATTTAACTCTATAGCCTCAAATGCTAATAATGTAGCAGATCGTTATTGGATGGTTGGTAAAACAGGCCCGCAGAATCCTGCAGTTAATGCTCCTATTGCTGATATTACATTTACGCTCACAAATGCAGTTTCAGGTAGTCAATTATCAGAGCGGCCAGCTACATTAAATAGCATAGTAAAAGGCCTTGCTCAGCCATGGAGGTCATATGGATTGTCTTGGTTGAGAATCACCGCACAAGCAAATCTTAACGTGTCAACAATTAGCTCTGCCGCTGGCAATGGAACTACAATTACCTATAATACTCTTGTACCCCACAGTTTTGTTGCAGGTCAGGCGGTAACTATTACTGGTGCTTTGACTCCTGCAGGATATAATGTTATCAATGCTGTGATTACAAGTGCAGCAGGTTCAACGTTTACAGTTGCAGGTGTACAAACTGGAGTTTCAACGGGTACGTCAACTGCAACGGGCGCACCATGGCCAGGGTCGCCTGCTGCTACACCTTATAACCAGCAACAAACAACAACAAACTATGGTCAAACATATACTTTAGGAGTAGGTACAGACAATGTTCGAGTTACAAGTTGGGACTGGCCGACAGTGCCAACTTTAAGTACGCCTTATAGCACCCCTTCTGCTCCTGTAGGTGATTTCACACCTTGGACAATCGCAACTCAAACAACACCATTACCAATTGAGTTAGTTGATTTCAAAGCTCTTCCTGATGGTAAGCGTGTTCGTTTAGATTGGACAACAGCATCAGAAGTAGATAATGATTATTTCACCGTAGAAAGAACTACCGACTTAAACGAGTACAACTTTATTGATAAGGTGTTCTCTTACATGCACAACAGTAATATTTTATTAAACTATACTACGTACGATGAGAAGCCAGTTTATGGTTTACAATACTATCGTTTAAAGCAAACGGATTTCAATGGCGATTTTACTTATTCAGATCCGCAAGCGGTTTGGTTTGGAAGCAGGGCTCCATTTGATATCACTAATATCTATTCAGATGTTTCTGTTTCAAATGATATCAACGTAGATTTCATGTATAATTCTGAGATGCCAG
>CANHJY010000174.1 GCA_947461185.1 Flavobacteriales bacterium | reverse complement strand
GTGCTTTCTGAAATAAAATTAGAAGACTCCACCAATTCCAACAAATCATTTGCTTTATTTGGACTAGCTAATGTATTTTCAATTTCTTCATTCAGAGAGGAAAAAAGACTATCTAATTCATACCTTTCATTTTTGAAAATCAAAGAATCTTTTTCAAGAAAAGCATATTGAGAATTTAATTTTCTCAACTCGTTATTGTAATCTGACTTATTAAAAGACGCTACCGCCACTTTCAACTGACTACAAATTTGATCTTTCGTTAATTCGGTTGAATAGACATTTTCTATTGCTTTATTATACTGGGCCAACATTCCATAAGTCTTCTTAAGTGAGGTATGAAATTCAGCTAAAGCACTTAAGCTCAACTGCCGTGCCTCATCCTTTTTTGTCGCTCCTCTAAAAGCAGGACTCTGTGGAGCCTGCCATGAGGTAACATTACTCATCCCGTAAGAAACTGCACCAAACGCACCATCCATTTCGCCAAAAATATCTTTAAACCCACTTAGGACTTTTGAACCCACGGAATTTTCTTCAATTCTAGCTTTCTCTGGTTTAACATCAAGATTAAAAACCAAGGGATTCATATTCACCGCCCTAAACTTAACAAGATCTCCTTTTTTTAAATTTGGTTTTTTAATTGGAGTCTCTGCAAACGAACCTTTTGAATAGGTTAATTCAAAGTATTTTTCCTCATCATTTATACGATCGTATTGAATCAGATACTGCTTTTGACTTAAGGCAGTAAAGGACAGGAAAACAAATAATAGATAACTTACTTTTTTCATTATTTAAATTTAGAATTTACATTATTTAATTTGCTGGCATGTTACTAATTTCATACTTAATGAGCTGAACACCAGACATTGTATTTGCAGATTGATTTTTCCCAGCTGCTCCATCACTTATAAGTTTTATAAACGCGTCTTCTGAACCACGGGTACTCAAAGACTCACCTAATTTCTCGACTGCCTCAAAATCCATTTTTTCCAGGCTTGCAAAGAAATAAATTCGATCAACACCACAATCCACATCTGGGGTACAAAATGTTACTATTGACTCAAAATTACTGGCCTTCTTTTTTGTATTTGGAAATAATTTCACAAACTTATCCTTTCCATCTCGTGAAATCGAAATTTCCCCGATTATTTTATTATTACCAATATAAACAGCATGCAAGTAGATAAGGTCACTCGAATTATTCGCTACCTCTATTTCAAATGCTCTAATGTTGGCGACATTTTTATAGTTTGGACTGTTTTGAATTTCTTTCTTTTTTAGTTGTAATGCAGAATCACTCATTTGTTTTAATTGTACAGTAACATCAATGCGTTCATCGCTTAATTCAAGATTCGTGAAGTAATCGATTCGAAGTGCTTGTTTTAAAAACTCTTTTAGTTTATCAACATCCTCCGTATTATTCATAGAAAGAGGTTTCATTTCTTTTAATGGATTTCCAGAGAACGGGATTTCAATTCGCACTTTATTTTCATTGTCTTCTTTGATATAATAATTTGGTGCATCCTTTTTAGAATCTACAATCAAAATATTCTTTTCCTCTTTCAATGCATTCTTTATTATTTTAATATTATCCTTGTTTTGTAAGTCAAGTGCCAATTTAAGTTGTTGACCAGTAAGAACTTCGTAAATTCTTTTTGATTTAAACAATGCGTAATCATCCTTTTTTTTCATGGGTAAGATTGATGTCAACAAAACCTTACACTTTGCACCTGATGTCTCTGCAACAACTCCTCTTGAAACAATTGTTTTTTCTTTATTTGGATCTATGGAATAAAAAGCTAAAGAGTCCCCAACCGAAATACCATGAATCATTCCTGCATTAACCTCAGCGAAATTTGAAACAGCGTTTAATACATCAAAAAAATCTGATTTAGGAATAGTACTTCCTCCAAAAAACAAGGAATTTGCATCATCAAAATCTTTTTCAGCATTTTGTTTTCCTTCAGAGTTAACTAGTAACTTACCATAAACTAAATCAAATACATTTTTATAGCTTGATTGACCTTTTAAATTCGTAATTGCCGAGACCAAACTGTAGGTTAGAGAACCATATCCAACACCATTTACGTTGATTTCATAATTAACTTGTTCATCTTTACACCCCATAAAGATTGCTTTAATCCCTTCACCACTTTTATATCCTTTGTTATCCTCAACGTTATACGTTTTTCGGAAGTTTTTAGGAGCACAAACGGTACTAGAACCTCTTTTCTTTGTTGGTTCTGAACCTCTTGTTCCCGACCCAGAATGACAAGAATCTAAAACAATTACAATATGGCCATTTTTACCCAATTTGGTTTCAATAGCTGAAACATAATAATCCAACTGGTCGTCAATCAAATGCTCATCGTATTTATATCCTTCAAAATATTCCATTGGCGCATTGTAAAGAGCTAACGCTTCATCCAATCCATCTTCACCTTCGTCTTTAGTAATAAATTTTACGTTTGGATAATCCTTCGCATCCCAATCGGCTATTTGCTGCCCATGACCCGAATAGTGAATATATACGATGTCGCCAGCATTCAATTTCGCTAATAAATTATCTAGTGCTTTAAGCACGTTAGTAGCTGTTGCTTTTTCATCCAAAATTTCAACAATATTCTTTTCATCAAATTTTTGATTTTTAAGCATTGTTTTAACCAAATCAATATCATTTTTGGAACTAAGATTACTCCAACTAGCACCATCAGTTCTATTAGGATAGTTACCAACACCAATTATCAGGGCGTGCTTAGTTTGGGCAAACGATTCTGAAAAACAAACAATCGAAACGATTGATAGAAGACAAAATAAATGTTTAATCATATTCTTTTTTTTAGTTATTATTTAAACTAGAACTTATTACTTACCAAAAACCTGCACACCGTAAAATTTATCCATCATATAAAATGACTCATCTTCGAAATGTGCAGCTCCTGTTCCCAAATAGTTGTAATTGCGATTTAAGATATTTTCTCTGTGTCCCGATGAATGCATCCATTGATTAACTAAAGCTTTAGCAAATGATAAGTAAGTATGTGGTAAAATAGGGTTTCCTTTATATTCATAACTAAAATATCCTCCATTCTGATCAGGCGTGTAAACAGGTGTTCTTGCCTTATAATCAATACCAAAGGAAGTAGCAATGTTCTCACCAACCCATGACCAATTAAATCCTGCAAGACGAGCACGATCACCAACATCTTCCTTACCTGCAACTACGCTTGTGTGTGAGAAAAAATCATAGGTTCTCATATCCAAGGCATGTCCATATGCTGCTGCTTCGAGGGATTGATGAAACTTAAGTGCTGGAACTCCTGCTTTAATTCTTTCTTGATTCGTTTCATAAAAAATGGCAGCGTGAAGAAGGGGATAATTGACACTAGAAAACTCGATTTGCTCATTTAATTTCTTTATTTTCAAGAAGTCTTGATAGGACAAAACATAATTTTCATACTTCCAATCTTTTATTTCGCTGCAACAATCAGATTCATTAAGATTCGTTAAATAGTTTGAATAATCCTCATAAGGAATAAACATCACTCCACGAGTTTTGGTTAAACTATCTAAAAAAGATTCTGGCAATTCAGGCAGCGATAAAACTCGTTGTTGAGAAACCTCCTTTTGATTTCTTTGAATTTCCCCTTCAATAAAGAATATCCGAGATTCTAAAATTGACTTTTTTTCTGTTGTTAAATCAGATTTAGTTTTCTTGTAAACAAGTTTCAAAGAATCCAATTCCTGGTTCAATGATTTATTTACTTGTCCTTGTGCCGAATTCGTTATACAAAATACAAGAGCAGTAAAAAGAAGAAGATTTAACTTAATGATCATATTTTATAAAAAAATTGCCCCAATTTACAACAAATTTACTAAATCAAATAAAATGAACAAATAATTTAATGTATTACTCATTCCAAATACTTCTCTATCAACGCAATTAGCTCGTTTAAAAGTGAGGTTTGGGAGATTAAGTTTCCATTTTTTTCAATGCGTTGAATAACCTCATTGTTTTTGAGTAAAGTTGCTTTGAGTGTAATTTCATTTTTTGAGATGGTGTAAACTACATTGACATTAACTGAATTGGGTTGTTCTATTTCTGAAATAAAAAGTGATTTTTCAGATCCACGACTTTTCTCTGCAAAATAATCTATGAGCTGATCTTTTATTTTTTGATCGTCAAAACCTAAATCTATATTCAATACATTATTCACAAAAACCGTCGGAATCTCTTTCAAAACAATGCTTGAGCGAACTTCATCATCAATTTTACCAAGTGTAAATGAAACAGGAACCATTCGCTCGGCACTTTGGTTTTGGTTGAGTTTTTTTACTTCTTCTTCTGTGGCAATCAGCCATTTGTCCAATTGGAGTTGGTTGTTTTCATCGAGGGAACTTTTGTTGTTCAGCATCGCATTGAGTAAGGCGTATGTCATCAAACCGTGCTCGTATTGAGGCAACTCCAAGGCCTTTTGATCAGAACTGGAAGCCGTAATGATAGCCAAACCAGATTTACTCGCTAGCTTATCCAACTCCTTCAAACGCTGCGATTGACGCTCGGCATCTTTAACATCGCGCTTACCTGTGAATTTGGCTAAATCCATATTATTTATCGCGGCACCC
>CANHJY010000173.1 GCA_947461185.1 Flavobacteriales bacterium | reverse complement strand
GAAATGGGTGCGTCAGCATCGATAAAATCAGTTCTTCCAGCCATCGCCCCAGAATTCAGTTATGATGATTTGGTTATCGGTAACGGTGGAGACGCTAGTGCAATCTTTCATTCAATGATTACAGGTGATTTTGATGGAGATGAAGCGGAAACACGTCGCCATTTGTTGGCCTATTGTGAGCGAGATACGCTTGGAATGGTCATCGTTTGGAAAGAGGTTTTTGGGGAGGAGAACTAGACTGAAGACACCCACTTCTGACATCTTAATTTTCATAAAATTGGTGTTGTTTCAAAGTACAATTTTAACATCAAATTATTGTATGCTTTAAGGAAAAGGAAACCTACTACTTCAAAAAAAGTGATGTGTTTTTTCTTTATCTACGAACCCCCTTCTTTTCTATCGAATAATTCAAAAATGAAATTATATTTCAGTGAGTAGGGATAATTTTATTTTTTTATTAATTATCTTTACATCAGCAACAAAAAAATTGTATTATGAAAACAGCGAAATTATTTTTATATATGGGAATCTTTGTCTTACTAACATCTTGTGCGACGAATGATGATTCAGCCCAAAACAAAGAAAATGAATCTGATACTATTGCGGCTTTGAAAGAATCAATTTACACAGGTCCCGAGGTCAAAATAGGGGATCAAATATGGATGTCAGAGAACTTAAACGTAGATGTGTTTAGTAATGGGGAGCCTATTCCAGAAGCAAAAACCGCAAAAGAATGGGATGAAGCGGCAAAAAATGAAAAACCGGCATGGTGTTACTATGACAATGATCCTGAAAACGGGAAGAAGTTCGGGAAATTATACAATTGGTATGCTATTTCCGATTCAAGGGGACTAGCTCCTAAGGGATGGCATGTTGCAAGTCATGAAGAATGGATTGCGTTATCTGTAGCCGTTGGAGGACCGGTTGGTAAAAAAATTAAAAAAGAAAGTGGATGGGATTTGGATGGAATGGATGGAAATGGCGATAATTCAAGTGGTTTCAATGGATTACCAGGAGGTTGTCGTACAGAATACGCTAAATTTCTAAGTATAAATTCATACGGTTACTGGTTTACGTCAACAGAGAGTGATTTAACAACTGCATTCGGAAGACTGCTAGCTGTATATGATGATATTGATAGAGAGGAATCACACAAGGGTATGGGTTGCTCAGTGCGCTGTATAAAAAACAAATAAACCCCAGTACTCAAGAGTGTTACATACGTTTTCGTGAAGTTTCTTCTAATTATCCCAACAATGAAATTCTTTAATATTGCCTTCCTATTATTTTTGTTTTCTTTTTGCTCATTTTCACAAGAGGACCCGAAAGTAAAAGAAATAGATTATGAGATTGTCTTTGAAAACAAAACTTTCTCGGGAACCTATGTGGGTGCTATAGCAAAAGTAACCATTGATGGAAAGAAACGGAAAGGACCCAGCGGATCAGGCACATTTAAGGGAAAATTTAATGGTGACCCGAACCAAGACATTTGGATCGTTTGCGTAGGAAGCAATTGGAAAGACGGGAAAATGGATGGGACATGTTATTTACTGACAACCAATTCATTAAAAGGTCAAGAACCTGATTGGGCTTACGTTAAAGATGGTTTATCGTATTTATCAGGCACAATTAAAGAAGGCTATGATCCAACATCTCTGTGGAATAAAATCAACATATTTTATGGGGGTGATTTTAGCCAGAATCAACCTGTCGGTCAAGACTTCGTAATTAAGGCACCCTCGTACTCATATAAAGGCGAGGTAAGTAACTGGCTTCCAAATGGTCGAGGAAAGAAATTATTTGAAGAAACGGTTTATTTGGCTGGCGGACCACTACAAACAGTATCATTCGAAGGGCAATTTGTGGCTGGTGGATTGGGTGATGGAATAATGACTTTAAAAAATGGCTCGTGGCTTAAAGGGAGTTGGAAAAACAACTTGTACACGGGTAATGGTAAATTGGATTTTAAAAACAATTTTCTTTATGAGGGCGATTGGGAGAATGGATTGATCAATGGAAAGGGTCAGATTAATAAAAAGGATGAATGGGTTTTTACCGGAAATTTTGAAAAGAACGAGGTAGTTGGTTCAGGTGAATTAAGGTATTACATAGGAAATACATACACAGGAAATTTTCAAGGAGTTTTTCAGAAAAGTCAAATAGATCTTAGCATTCCAAATAATGAGAAATTAAAAATTATGTCTCAAACTAACTTAGTACGGGAAGGTGTGTTGAAGGATAATGAATTTTCAGGTTTTGGGGAAATTAAGATAGATAATAATGCAATTTATAAAGGTTCTATGACAATGACCTTGATTGCTGATAGAATAGATGAAAAAGCTTATATGGATCTATTTGAATTTAAAGAGATTATCATTCAGCAGCCTGTAAATGATTTAATAGATAGTCGTGATGGTTCAAAATATAAAACAGTTTTAGTGGGAAGTCAATTGTGGATGGCGGAAAATCTGCGTTATGAATCTACGAATTCCGAACAGTATATTTATGATGATTTCTACAGTAATTATATTGTGTTCGGTTATTTATATGATTTTAACGCTGCTTGTTCTGTCTGCCCATCTGGATGGAGATTACCATCTAATGACGATTGGTTAAGCCTTGCAAGTTTTCTTGGTGAAAATTGGAAGTCAAAATTGATGAAAGATGAGGGGGCTTGGCCAAATACAGATATCGCAACGAATAACATTGGTTTTTCCGTTGAACCCGCTGGTCAAAGAGATAATTTAGGTGCATATCTCAATTTGGGTAAGGGAGCATATTTTTGGTCTTCAACACCCGTCAATCAGAATTTTGCGTTTGCTAGGGAGTTTGGAAAAAGTGCGGGTAATTATGCAAGCCATGAATTTGGAACTAATAAAAAAATGGCATTTTCAGTGAGGTGTATGAAAAATACGACTCCGAATAAAACAGTTATCCCAGCAATTAAATCTGGAGAGGGCAAGATAAGTATATCAAATGGCGACACCCTGCATGTTAATTGGGATCAAGATGGTTATATTGGAACCGGTCGGGTCAATTTTGGCATCTCTGATGATGGTGATTCGCTTTACTCTGAAGGGACCTTTCGAAATGGACAATTAACAGGACAAGGAACGACATGTTTTATGTATAAATTGTTCAGCGACGAAGAAGAATCATATTACTCGAGATATGAAGGTTTGTTTCAACAAGGAAATAGGCATGGACAAGGTTTGCTATATTGTTGGAAACCTGGTTTTAGTCACTCATTTGAGGGTGAATGGTCGGAGAATACAATCTTGAAAGGAACAATTATTTCTACCTATGGCAACGCATTCGAGCAAACTTATACCGGATATATTTTAAATTTTAAACCTTTTAGCCAAGGGACGCTTAAATCGAGCGAAGGATGGACTTATACAGGTACATTTAAAGACGGCGTTCCTCACGGCACTGGAAAGTACATTTATGCTGACGGTAGAATATACGAAGGTGAAATGAAAAGCGGGGTTCCTAATGGTGTCGGAAAAATGACACTGAAAAACAAACAAGTCCTGGCAGGTAATTTTATGAATGGCGAATACCAGAAACCGTTTACATGCAAACAAGCAAAAATTGGTAATCAGGTGTGGATGGCTGAGAATTTGAATGTTGACCATTTTAGGAATGGAGATATAATTCCAGAAGCAAAATCCGAAGCAGAATGGATTAATGCGTCTGTGAATGAAACTCCTGCATGGTGTTATTATACCGATGAGAGTAACGGTAAAATTTATGGGAAGCTCTATAATTGGTATGCTGTAAACGATCCAAGAGGGCTGGCTCCAGATGGTTGGCATGTGCCAAGTGAAGATGAATGGAGGACTTTACTCAATTACACCGCACCCTCTGGAAGTGATTATTTTGAAGACGCTGGGACTAAATTAAAAAGTATATCTCTATGGAAAATAGGTAATTACGGGGTAAGAGGTACGGATATTTATAAGTTTAACGCACTACCAGCTGGCTTCAGGCATTGTTTTATTTCTTATGTTGATCGATATAGCAGTGAGTTCTTAAAGATTAATCTGGAGGCATGGTGGTGGTCAAGTACAACTGATGGTTATTTGGATAACGATGGTGTATTTAGGGAAACTTGGAATGCTTTTTCTGTTCAAATGCATATTTATAAAACTGCTAGTATTCAAGAACAGTTTAAACATTACGGTTTATCAGTTCGATGTTTAAAGAATAATTAGCATATAATTTGCTATGCAAAGTAGTTTCTTGAAAATTGACTAGTCCGCAATGGAATATTTACTGCAAATTCTTCAATGACATTTTACCATCTAAGATTCATAAGTCATGTGACATGAGCGAATAAAAACGATAGTTGTGTTTTCGCCCTCACTTCTATCCTCAATTTCGATTTTTCAACAAATCATTATCCTGGATTTGTGAAATGTACCTGAGGAATATGTTTTTTTTCATTTTTTTAAACAAGTATTACTCAATTTCATAGACTCAAAACATCTTTTTTACCTCTTCCTACGTAAAACTACGTAGTACTACTCATGAAAAATACTGAAAGTTAACGCGCCACTTCCTAAAATCATTGCGACCCATACTCACTGCATCTATCTTTGATTCATAAAACGGTCGGGGTGGTTCCCGATTTTT
>CANHJY010000172.1 GCA_947461185.1 Flavobacteriales bacterium | reverse complement strand
ATCAGCAATAATCTCGCGTACCTGTTCTTTAGAAAGTTTGTTGATCAGGTGTTTATTGTACAATAAACAGGCAAAATCACAATGTAAACCCTCATCTCTTGAAATCAACTCATTCGAGAAAGAAAGACCCGGCATAAGCCCTCTTTTCTTTAACCAGAAAATTGAGCAAAATGAGCCAGAGAAGAAAATTCCTTCAACCGCTGCGAAAGCAACAAGACGTTCAGCGAAGGAACCTTTATCAATCCATTTCAGCGCCCATTCTGCTTTTCTGCGCACACAATCAAGCGTATCAATAGCATTAAAAAGATGGTTTTTATCAGCAGTATCTTTGATGTAGGTGTCAATCAAAAGTGAATACGTCTCGGAATGTATATTCTCTATTGCAACTTGGAACCCATAGAAAAATTTTGCTTCTGTATATTGAACTTCTGAAAGGAAATGCTCTGCTAAATTCTCATTAACGATACCATCTGAAGCTGCGAAAAATGCCAAAACATGTTTGACAAAGTGTTTTTCATCATCATTTAATTTGGTTTCCCAATCAATTAAATCTGGAGACAAATCTATTTCTTCAGCTGTCCAAAAATTAGCTTCTGCTTTTTTATAGAACGACCAGATATCATCGTGCTTAATTGGAAAAAGAACGAAGCGTCCGTTATCAGGTTCTAAAATTGGTTCTGAATTTGCCATTCTTAAATAAATTAAACTCGTATAAAATCCTTATTCGGTTCTTTCCGAGCAGTTAACATTCACTAAAATTCTTGTTTCCTCAGTAGGTGAAATCCTTGTGTGTAGACTCGCATTGATTTCGTTATTTGAGGCATACAAAAGTTGTTAAAAATCTTTCGATACACAATTAAAGAAATTCACAAAACATGAAGGTTATTAACATTACATTTTGTAATCCCTTTAAATACTCATGAAAGCGTAATTTCTAAAAGATATTCACACTTGAGCGTTGTATCTTTGTCGATAATTTTTTTCTTTCTTAAGCACAGTAAATATTTGATAATTAAAAAACTTTCAATAAAGTTAACAGGACAACACGCCAAAAGCAATGGTTTAATTTTGTTATTTTAAACACTAGAATGTGAATATAACTAACACCTATGCAAAAGCCTACTGTTTTAAAAATTTTCAATCAAAAAAGCACTCAAATTATTGACGCCATTCAACATTTAGTATACCCAAATGTTTGCGTAATTTGCCAAAAAGAGGTATTAAATAAAACAAATGTTGTTTGCCCATTTTGCGAATTAGATTTCAATTATACCCATTTTGAATCCTACGATGTTCCAACAATTTTAGATAAATTATTTTGGGGAAGGGTGAAAATAAACAAGACGTTTGCCCTTTTATTTTTCGAAAAAAATAAAGATGCACAGCCCATTCTACATGCATTAAAATATCAATCGAGAATGGAGGTAGGGTCTCAATTAGGGAGGATAATTGGGAAAAAAATCGAATCAAATTTCAATGATTTGGATGCACTGATTCCGGTACCTATTCATCATAAAAAGAAATTTTTAAGAGGGTACAATCAAAGTGAAATGATTGCAAATGGGATCAGTCAAATTTTACAAGTTCCGGTATATAATAATTTTGTTGTTAAGAAAGAAAACACGAAGAGCCAAACAAAAATGGGGAAAAATTTGAGATGGAATAATGTTCAAGAACAATTCCTTTGGAATAAACAGAAGCTGAAGAAATTTAGACATATTGCTGTAGTTGATGATGTCATAACTACTGGAGCAACCATCGAATCACTTGCAAAAAGTATTTTAAATCAAGACGAGGATATTAAAATAAGCATTATTAGTTTAGCACTCACAAAATAATTTATGCCTAAAAAATTTCTTATCGTTGGGGGTGGAATTGCTGGAAATTTCATTGCTTTTCATTTAAAACAAGCCGGACATGAAATTACAATAATTGATAATGGTAAGAACCAAAGTTCAAGGGTTGCTGCCGGATTAATTAATCCTATTGTGTTCAGAAGAATGGCCAAGTCATGGCGAATTGATGAACTTTTGGAATATGCTCTAACCTTTTATGCTGAAATAGAAAAAAAAACGAATACCAAAATAATTAAGGATATTAACATAAGAAGGCTCTTTTCATCTGAACAGGAGTGTGATTTATGGAAACAAAAAGAACTTGACGAGAATTATTCATCATATCTAAATCCACTTGAAAATAAGGATAAAGTTTACGCTAAAACAAAAAATCAATTTGGTAGCGGTCGTTTAAAACAAGCTTATCATGTTGACGCCATTTCGCTTTTCACAGCTTTGCAAAAGGAGATCTGGGTCGATGGAGAACTTGTTGAAGAAGCGTTCGATTATTCAGCTCTAGAAGCTTCTGAATTAAAATACAAAGACAACTATTTTGACGGATTAATATTCTGCGAAGGTAAAGACTTGAAGAATAATCCATTATTTCAAGAAGTAAATGTTGAATGCACTAAGGGTGAGTTAATTACTATTCATCATAATTATCTGCCACAAGATGAGTCTGTAAATAGAAAATGTTTTGTTATTCCTCTTGGAAATAACACTTTTAAAGTTGGGGCTACTTATGTTTGGCATACCGATAATGATATACCAACAGATGAGGGCCAAGCGGAATTACGTGAGATGATGAAGTACATTTCAGATGACGGTTTTGATATATTAGACCATACGGCAGGAGTTCGTCCTACTACTTACGATCGACGGCCATTCTGTGGAGAACATAGATCTTACAAAAATATTTATTGCTTCAATGGTTTGGGTGCCAAGGGTTATCTTTTGGCACCTTTATTAGCCAAAGAATTGAAAGATCATATTCTATTTGGCACTGACTTGAATCCAGAAGTTTCTCTATATAGAAATACAAAATCGTAATTTTATTAACCTTTCCTTTGTAAATTTGCAAATAACTAAATATATAGACATATGTACCCTCAAGAATTAGTAAGACCAATGAAAGAAGACCTAGTCAATGTAGGTTTTAAGGAATTAATCAATGCAGAAGAAGTAGACGAGGTTATTCAAAATACAAAAGGAACTTTACTGGTTGTCGTAAATTCAGTTTGCGGATGTGCTGCAGGAAATATGAGACCGGGAGTTAAATTATCCCTTAAGAATGACAAGATCCCATCGTCTCTCACAACAGTTTTTGCGGGTGTTGATGCTGAAGCAACAAATCAGGCAAGAAAATATTTTTTACCTTATCCTCCATCATCGCCCTCTATTGGGTTATTTAAGGATGGTAAATTGATTCACTTCCTAGAAAGGCATCACATCGAAGGTGGAACTGCTCAAATGATAGCGGAAAATTTATCAGAAGCTTACAATGAATATTGCTAGTTTCAAGTAAATTACAATTTTTCAAAGGCTGATTTCAGCCTTTTTTTGTGGCGTTTAACTGAGAAATAATTATCACTAGCCTTCTCAAAATCAACATTTCAAACCTTGAACATTTTAGCCTTAAACCAATTTAACTTTATTAAATTATCTGATAAGCGTCACGTGACCAACATCGATAAACTTTTCTGCATTATTTGAGCGTTGAATCACTAATTTCCATGTATATACGCCGTCTTGACAATTTTCTCCTCTGTAAGTACCATCCCATGCTCCCCCAATATCATCGGTTTCAAAAATTAATTCTCCCCACCTATTAAAAATCATGAAACTATAATTCTCATAGGCAAACCCTGAACCAAATACTGGTTTGAAATAATTATTATTGTCATCTCCATCTGGAGTAAATGCATTAGGTACATAATATACAAAGTACGGGTCATAACTTATATAGCCAATTGCGGTATCTACACAATTATTTTGCGAAAATGCATAGAGCGTAACTGTAAAGGTTGATGAATTAAATTCGTCATTTGAAAAGAATTCATGACTAGGATCGATTTCATAACTGAAAGATGAATTATCCCCAAAATCCCAAATATAAGTGCTAGCCCCTTGACTTAAATTATCGAAATTGACTAAATTATTTACGACATTAATCTCATTAGGATCTGAAGTGAAAGCAGCTATTGGTGCAGGTTCCATACAGATATAATCATCATAATTTTGTGTACTTGTACATCCAAAAAGATTGGTCAATGAATAATTTACGTCGTAACAACCTTGTGTCGCAAAGTTAATATCGAACGGTCCAAAATCATTAAATATTTGACCATCAGAAAATTCCCATATACAGCTACCTCCCGGTTCAACTGGTGATTGAATAGTTACACTGTTGTATTCACAATCTCCTACCGCAGGTGGCAAAGTTATCTGAGGCAGTGGATTGGCCGTTAATGTTATCAAACTTACTGATTCACAATCGTTTGCATCTGTTACCGTAACACTATAAGTTCCTGTTCCTAAATTATTAGCTTGTTGGGTAGTTTGAATTGGTAATGTATTCCATTCATAAGAATATCCTGGTGTCCCTCCCAAAGCATTTACAATTGCAGCCCCATCTGTTTCCCCTTCACAACTCACATCCTCACCAAAATAATTTGTTGTTACGCTTATAGAGGAGGTAAGCAAGGCAGGTTCAGTTATAATTTGATTCGTATTATCTGTACAACCATTGGCATCTGTAACTTGAATATTGTATGTCGTTCCAGTTGTTGTTCCGCTTAGGTTATTAAATACT
>CANHJY010000171.1 GCA_947461185.1 Flavobacteriales bacterium | reverse complement strand
GTATGGACTTCTGACCTCAATTAGAAACAAACTTTACGATTTCGGCATATTTAAATCTCATGAAATCCCTGTAAAATCAATAGTTATTGGTAATCTATCTGCAGGCGGAACAGGAAAAACACCATTTGTATTATTAATTGCGAACCATTTTTCAAATAAAAAGATAGGAATTATAAGTCGCGGTTATGGCCGAAATACAAAAGGTTATATTGAAGTAAACCTCAATCATAGTGCAACTGAAGTTGGAGACGAACCCTTACTTTTCCGGAAAGAATTAAATGCAAATTGTATTGTTGCAGTTTGTGAAAATCGATATATTGGTGCATTAAACCTTCTTAAGGAAAATAATGATATTCAATTAATTCTGTTTGATGATGCATTTCAACATCGACGAATCAAAGGGGGTTTATCAATTGTTTTATCCGAATTCAATAAACCATTTTTTAAAGACTTTATGCTTCCAATGGGTTACTTGCGTGAATGGAAAAATGGCTTGAAACGCGCAGATTTATTGATTTTCAGTAAATGTCCTACAAATTTAACTGAGAAACAAAAAGAGCATTATAGAATTAAAGGAAATAATTACCTCAGTGAGGTATATTTTTCATCCATTGCATATCATTCCTTAGTCCCTATAAATAAAAGGGTTGACAGCATTAAAAACATTCTGCTCGTATCGGGAATAGCGAATCCAAAACCATTAATTGAAAAACTTCGGGAAAATTACAATTTAGAATTAATGATTTTCCCAGATCATCATGTTTTTAATGAATCAGAATTGACAGAAATTCACCAAAAATTTGATAATTTTGCATCGGAAGATAAAATTATTTTAACAACCGAAAAAGATGCTGTTAGACTTAATACTTATTTCCAAACACATGAAGGGAAATCGTATCCATGGTATACGATTCCAATCACAATAGATATTTTAGAAGATAGGTACTTTTTTAAAAAACTTGATAGTTATGTTGGAAAAATTTAATGAAGCGGTTACATTCATACAATCTCAAACTGATGTAAAACCTACAATTGGGATTATTCTTGGAACAGGTCTTGGTGGTCTCGTTAAAGAAATAGAAATTATTAATGAAATTCCATACGAAACAATTCCGAATTTCCCAGTTTCAACCGTAGAGAGTCATTCCGGAAAATTAATCTTTGGAATATTGGGTGGAAAAAAAGTTGTTGCTATGCAAGGTCGTTTTCATTTTTATGAGGGTTATTCTATGCAGCAAGTGACATTTCCCGTTCGTGTAATGAAACTCCTTGGAATTGAGCGCCTATTTGTTTCCAATGCTTCAGGTGGCGTAAACCCTGACTTTCAGGTTGGCGAAATTATGATTCAAAATGACCACATCAATTTGTTTCCAGCGCACCCGCTTATCGGTAAAAATTATGATGAATTTGGTCCGAGATTTCCTGATATGAGTGAACCTTATGATCCTGAAATGATTGAACTCGCTCAAAAAATTGCTGAGGAAAATAACATCAAGGTATCAGTTGGTATATATGCCGGGTTGACAGGCCCTACATTAGAAACTCCTGCGGAGTATAAATATGTAAGAATTATTGGTGCTGATGCAGTGGGTATGTCAACAGTTCCTGAGGTTATTGTTGCCAGACATATGGAAATTCCTTGTTTTGCTATTTCAATTATAACAGATCTCGGTGTTCCTGGAAAAATTCAAAAAGTTTCCGTCCAAGATGTAATTGAAGTTGCAAGTCGACAAGAACCTAAAATGACACTTATTATGCGCGAACTTATTGCTAGAATTTAATGAGGTCGAGCAGAGATAATTATGAAGCCGTTATAGGTTTGGAGGTTCATGCGCAAATGCTTACGAACTCAAAAGCCTATTCTGAAGACATTAATGAATACGGTGCGCTGCCAAATACGAATGTAAGTGTTGTTAGCCTAGGTCATCCGGGAACTTTACCTGTGATGAATAAGAAAACTTTGGAATTTGCAATAAAACTGGGCTTGGCATGTGATGCCCAAATAGCCAAAAACCATCACTTTGCGAGAAAAAATTATTTCTACCCCGATTTACCGAAAGGCTATCAAATTACACAAGATCAAACACCCATTTGCACAGGAGGTTCTATTTTTATTCGAGATGCAGAAGGGAATGAAAAAAAAATTGGTCTGACCCGAATCCACATGGAAGAAGATGCCGGTAAAAGTATTCACGATGTGGATATTAATGATACGTTGGTTGATTTAAATCGTGCTGGTGTGCCTTTACTTGAAATTGTATCGGAACCAGATTTGAGGAATGCTCAAGAAGCATATAATTATCTTTCAGAAATTAGAAAATTAGTTCGATACCTTGAGATTTGCGATGGAAATATGGAGGAAGGATCTCTGCGCTGTGACGCAAACATTTCAGTCAGATTGAAAGGAACCTCTGAATTCGGAACCAAAGTAGAAGTAAAAAACATGAATTCTATTCGCAATGTTCAACGTGCGATTGAATTTGAAATAGATAGACAAATTAATTGTGTCGAACATAATGAAAAAATCGATCAAGAAACACGTTCATTCGATGCGCTCAAAGGAATAACCATTTCAATGCGATCAAAGGAAGCAGCAAACGATTATCGTTATTTTCCTGAACCTGATTTACAACCTATTCGAATAGATGAATCTCAAATAAATAGTATTCAAAAGGAAATGCCCGAACTTCCAAGAAATCTATTCATTAAATACACTGAAAAATTTGGACTTTCTGATTACGATTCTCTCAATATCACAGAAAATAAGGGTGTTGCGATGTATTTTGAAGAGTTAATTCAATATACAAAAAATTATAAAGCTGCCGCGAATTGGATAATGGGAGAAATTAAATCTTATCTTAATGAATGGGGAGTTGAAATTTCGAGCTTTCCAATTAAACCACTCCAAATTGCAAAACTTATTCATATAATCGAGGAGGGTAAAATTTCTAATTCTGCTGCTACTCAAAAGGTATTTCCTGAATTATTAAAAAAGCCAAATGAAGAGCCAATTTCAATCGCTGAAGAATTAAACGTAATTCAAGAATCTGATGAGCATTCGATGGTTGGTTATATTCAAAGTGTTATTTCAAATAATCCTTCTGAAGTAGAACGTTATAAAAATGGAGAAAAGCAACTAATTGGATTCTTTATGGGTCAATTAATGAAAGTTTCTAATGGAAAAGCTGATCCAAAATCTGGAAATGCTTTGTTAAGAAAAATATTGGAAGAATGAAAATAAACCACATCCTATCATTTTTATTACTAAGTGTAGTGCTAATTGCTTGTAATAATTCAAGTGATTCCAATGAAGAAGCTCAGATTTTAGCAGATAATTTTACAGTATCTGGGAAAATTAATGGTGCTGAAAATCTAAAAATTTACGTAGAGGGATTCAGTGAAAAAGGAGTAATTAAAATTGCTGATGCAACCATCGACGCTAATGGTCAATTCAACATAAAAGGTAATATTCCTGGGCTCGGAATTTATAATTTAAGACTAGGTGAATCGCAAAATAAAGTTATTCCTCTAACACTTTTACCTAATGATAATGTTAAAATAAATTCAACTTTTGATTTTTTCATTTCAAAACCAAATGCATCAGGAACAGCTTGGACTGATGTTATGAACCAATATGTAGCCCTTCTTTCAGCATTTACAAGTAAGCAGCAAGAACTAATGGCTACTCAAAATCAAATGTCAGAGGAAGATTTATCCTCAAAATACTTGGAATTAAGAAAACCATTAGATGACTTTTCAATTGCTCAAATGAAAAAAGATCCGGGGAATCCATTCAATATTATTCTTCAAACCTCAGCTGTTCCCATTACAGGTTTTGAAGACTGGGATTCCGGAAATATTGAGGTCCTAAAAACAGTGACTGAAGCGTTCGTTTCCAAATATAAAAATTCGCCTATGGCCGAAAACATGGCATATCAAACTGCGGAGATAGCGCGTGCATACCAAGAATACTTATCATCAAAACAGTCTGCAAAAGAAAAAGAAAATCTCGAAGCACCAGAAATAACAATGAATACGCCTGATGGTAAAACAATAAAACTGAGTTCATTGAGAGGTAAAGTCGTTTTAGTTGATTTTTGGGCGTCTTGGTGCGGACCATGCAGAAAAGAAAATCCAAACGTCGTTCGACTATACAATAAATTCAAAGGTAAAGGATTCACGGTATTTTCCGTATCACTTGATGAAGATATCAATGCATGGAAACAAGCAATTTTAATGGATGGTTTGATATGGCCCAATCACGTTAGTGATTTAATGGGATGGAAAACTCCAATGACGCAGCTCTATGGTTTTAATAGTATTCCATATACAGTTCTTATCGATAAAAACGGGAAAATTCTCGGTGTTGGTTTAAGGGGAGCAGAATTGGAACAAAAATTGAATGAGGTTTTACTTTAATATTACATGATGAAATTTTACACAACGTTGTTTTTTCTATTTATTGGAAATCTTTGTGTTTTCGCACAAATAAACTTTGAAATATCAGGCAACATTTTTAATGCGAACACAGATTCCGTATCTCTAGCTCAAAATGTCTCAGGAAATTATGTTGATCTTTTCAAAGTACCATTGAACAAAAAAGGAGATTTCAATATTAAAGGAACACTCCCTAACTCGGATTATTATGTTTTCAGGGTATCTGGTTCAAATATT
>CANHJY010000170.1 GCA_947461185.1 Flavobacteriales bacterium | reverse complement strand
GAGGATGATGCGCAGTTAAGGGCCTATTCCCCATACGGACAAACTAAAATAATCGGAGAATTAATCCTTGATGATTTTTATAACGCATATCCTGATTTTCGAATAATGGCTTTGCGCTATTTCAATCCTGTAGGAGCGCATCCTTCAGGCTTAATAGGTGAATATCCGATTGGTACTCCAAATAATTTATTACCTTACATTACACAAACTGGAATTGGAAAATTGAAGTCACTTACTGTTTTTGGCAACGATTACAACACAGCAGATGGAACTTGTATCAGGGATTATATTCACGTTTGCGATTTAGCAAAAGCTCATGTTAAGGCATTAGATTACAACGTGGAAAATAAAAAGGGTTCTTTAGAATTTATTAATGTTGGAACAGGGAAAGGTCATAGTGTATTGGAAATGATTGCTATTTTTGAAAGAATAAGTAATGTCAAATTAAATTACACATTAGGCCCAAGGAGAGCAGGAGATGTAGCTTGCATCTATGCCAACACCGATAAAGGGAAGAAAATATTAAAATGGAATTCCGAATACAGTATCCAAGATGCTGTTCAACATGCTTGGAATTGGGAAAAAAATTTAAGTAATGAAAAATAGAGCCTTACACATATTCATTCTATTTTTATTCACCAAATTAAGTGTCTTAGCGCAATACGATAGCGAAGGCACTAATGAAATTTCCCGTTTCAAACCTGGTACGCTTTGGTATTTAGATGGTTGGCAACCAACAAAAACAGACAAAATCAGGAAGTATGATCGTTTGATTTTTGATGTAACCTACAATACTTGGAATGGGGATAAAAAGTTATTCAGCAATTCTTGGAATTCTATTGGAATAAATTCGAATCTATATTTTGACATCCCATTAAATGCAAATAACACCATTTCAGTAGGCACTGGAATTGGGCATCAATTTTATCGATTGCAATACAATGGATTAATAAAAAGTGATCCTTCTGGAACGTTTACCCAAATGAATGACTCCTTAACCACTTACACTTTCGATAAGCGTTTTTTTGGAGGAAATAATATTTATGTCCCCATTGAATTAAGATTTAGATCTAAGGGATGGAAACATTTTAAATTTCATATAGGTGGAAAAATTGGCTATCAATTAGGACTTTACAATAAAACCATTTCGAAAACAGCTGAGGGTAAGGATATTTTTATTAATCGCGGTTTTCCCGATATTACACGATTAACCTACGGAGCTCACTTAAGAATTGGTTATAGAAATTGGTCACTTTATGGTGCTTACCATTTGAATACCATTTTCAAAAATGCAAATAGTCCAAAGCTGAATCTTTTACAAATAGGTATATCAATATCTCTTTTTTAAAGCAATTCAGTAATATTATGGCTTCTATTGGAGACGAATTTAAAAAATGTCAATATATTCGCACCCAAATCAATAAATTTAAAAAAATGAAAAAAATATTTGTGGCTGCTACCTTAGGTTTAGTATTGGTTTCTTGTGGAGGACCATCTGTTTGTGATTGTAAAGAATGGGAAAAGGAAGCAGAAAAAGAATATATGGCTGCTGAGGGCGCTGATGCCAAAAAAGCGGTAGAAGACAGTTGGAAAGACAAACAAGAACAATGCAAAAAACTCGGAGAAGGAAAATCTAAAGAAGAGATGAAAGCAATGAGAGAAGAAGCTAAAAACTGTAAATAAATTCTAGAAACCGGGTTAGCCCGGTTTTTTTTGTGTGTATTTTTTTGATTGATTGTTGTTTTTTTGTTAGAAATTACAAGCCGATAAGAACTAAATCAATTCATTAATAATAAATTAAGTATATTAAGCAAAATTTTTAATCTACACAAAAATGAAAAAATTATTCGTAGCTGCTACTTTAGGTTTAGCATTGGTATCTTGTGGTGGTCCATCTGTTTGTGATTGCATGAAAATCGGTCTTGATATGGTTAAAGAAGGCATGGACGCAAAAGATGATGCTGCTAGAAAAGCAATAGAAGATAAATATGCTGACCAAATAGCAGAATGTGACAAATTAACAAAAGGTAAATCTGCCGACGAGACAAAGGCAATGATGGAAGAAGCTGCTAAATGTTTGTAAAATTTAAACCGGGTTCGCTCGGTTTTTTTGTGTCTATTTTTTTGATTGATTGTTGTTTTTTTGTTAGAAATTACAAACCGATACTAATTAAATCAATTCATTAATAATAAATTATGTATATTTGACAAAAATTTTAATCTAAACAAAAATGAAAAAATTATTTGTAGCTGCTACTTTAGGTTTAGCGTTAGTTTCTTGTGGTGGTCCATCTATCTGTGATTGTGTTGAAAAAGCAAAAAAAGGTGAAAAAGATGAAAAATGTGCTGAAGTAACTAAAGGAATGTCTCTTGAAGAGATAGGTAAAGAAACTGCAAAGTGCAAGTAAAAATTCTAACCGGGCTCGCCCGGTTTTTTTTTGCTCAATATTTTTGATAATCTAGGGGATCCATCCATCTTATAAATCTTTTAAGCTTTTTAATAATTATATTAGTGTCAAAATTTAATCTAAACAATATGAAAAAATTATTCGTAGCTGCTACGTTGGGTTTAGCATTAGTGTCTTGTGGTGGCCCAACCGTTTGTGAATGTGTTGAAATGGCTGTTAGCGGAAAGTTAGATGACGCAACTGACAAAAAATGTGAAGAACTTGAAAAGGGCATGGATCCGAAACAGTTCATTGAAGAACTAGGTAAATGCAAGTAAAAATTAAAACCGGGTTCGCCCGGTTTTTTTTTGCTCAATATTTTTGATAATCTAGGAGACCCATTCATTTAATACAATCTTTTTTAGCTTTTATAATTATATTAGCGTCAAAATTTAATATAAACGAAATGAAAAAATTATTTGTAGCTGCCACTTTAGGATTGGCATTAGTTTCTTGCGGCGGAGAAGATGAAAAAACTGAAAATTCTGCACCAACTGTTTGTGATTGTATGCAAATGAGTGAAGATATGGCTAAAGAAAGTATGGATGCTAAAGATGCAGCAGGAATTAAAGCTTTAGAAGAGAAATATGCTGAAAAGATGAAGGCATGTGACAAGTTGACAGAAGGCAAAACCGACGAAGAGAAAAAAGCAATGATGGAAGAAGCTGCTAAATGCAAGTAAAAATTTAAACCGGGTTCGCCCGGTTTTTTTTGCTTAATATTTTTGATAATCTAGGGAATCCATCATATACAATCTTTTGAGCTTTTTATTAATTATATTAGCGTCAAAATTTAATTTAATCTAAACGAAATGAAAAAATTATTTGTAGCTGCCACTTTAGGATTGGTATTAGTTTCTTGCGGCGGAGAAGATGAAAAAACTGAAAATTCTGCACCAACGGTTTGTGATTGTATGAAATGGGAGGATGAATACAGAAAAGAAAGAAGAGCGGCAGATGGAAAAGAAGCTAAAGATGCGGTAAAAGCAAATTGGAAGGACAAGATGGATCAGTGCAACAAACTTGGAGAAGGAAAATCTAAGGAAGAGTTAGAGGCTATGAGAGAAGAAGCTAAAAACTGTAAATAAATTCTAGAAACCGGGCGAACCCGGTTTTTTTTATCTGTAAATCTCAATATACATTCGATAATAATTTTTCCTAACTTTACATTTCAAAATTAAAAACGAAATCTATGAAAAAACTATTACTTGTATTTTCTCTTGCTTTATTTAGCGCAGCATCTGTAAATGCCCAATCTTGTACACCAGGAGCTAATTATGCAGACTCTACTTATGGTGTGTGGCCAGATACAACAACAAATTTTCCTCCGGGAGCCGTTGGTGTTGCATATTCTACTGACTTGAACTTTAAAGTTCCTGATGAAGTAACTGCTGAAGTTGCTGGTACTGACCCTGTTGCTCAAGCGGTAATTGGAAGTGCAATTCAAGATTTTACTGTAACTGGTGTTACAGGTCTTCCTACAACAATGAATTATGCTTGTAATATTAGCTCATGTACTTATGCCGGAGGAGCCAATGGTTGTGCTAACCTTTTCGGAACGCCTAATGCAGCGGGTACTTTTCCTATAACTATTGAAGTTGAAGCAACAGTTTTAGTTGAGTTGATTCCAGGATTTCCAACACCTCTAACTGTTCCTACATCCTTCTCAGGATATAAACTAGTTGTTGGTTTTGCTGGTCAAATTGAAGGTGTTATTGACCCAATTACAGTAAGCCCGAACCCAGCAATTAATGAGATAACAATTAACGGGTTGGCTGAAGTATTGAATGTGAACACTATTCAAATTACTAACATGGCAGGACAAGTTGTTAAGCGCGTTAATCCAAATGGAACTTCAGTTAACGTAAACATTTCAGATTTGGACAAAGGAATCTATTTTGTAGTTGTTAACTATGAAAATGGTTCTGATATGGTGAAATTCATTAAGGAATAATTAACCCATACAAAATTCGATAAAGAGAGCTCCTAGTGAGCTCTTTTTTATTTTACAGCAACTCCAAAATTTTAATTACATCTTCAGGTGAATCGATATTGGGTGTTTCAACAGTTGTTTCAACAACATGAATGGAATAACCATAATATAACCACCTCAATTGTTCAAGAGATTCTGTTTGTTCTAATAAGGTGGGCTCAAGTTGTGTTATTTCTTTGATGACGTCCGTTCTAAATCCGTAAAGTCCGATATGTCGCAAAAAAGGATAAAAAGTGAGCGCATCCTCCCTCAG
>CANHJY010000169.1 GCA_947461185.1 Flavobacteriales bacterium | reverse complement strand
TATTAGATGGGATATTAATAGTAAATTATCTGTTTTTACTGAACCTTTATTCGGCTTTAATTTTGCTAAAAGGCGTTTTGAGTTTTTTCAAACTGATTTAAAGTTATATTATCGCCCAACCACTGACTTATCTATTGGCTTAAGCTATAAGCCCATTTTTATTTTTGGTTCCACAACAACAAAAAGGTATGATCGCCCTTATGCAGAAGTTGTATACAGACATAGAGTATTAAAAGAAAAATTAAAGCTGAAACATACCCTATTTGCTGAAGCGTTTTTTCCAAATTTACCTAAATATCGATTCCGTTTTTGTTATGGTTTGAATATATATTCTCCAAAAAACTTTAAAATTGAGAAACTAGATATAACACCATTCATTAAGGGGGAAATATATTATTATTTGGGCGGTGATCCAGTTTCTTATTATAGTTATGATACTGATAACAATCCAATTTTGTTAGCGAAAAATGCCCCAAATGACTTTCACAGATTTCGTTTCTTAGCCGGCTTCACCTCTAAGCCATACAAATTCATGCGTTTTACCATGTATTATCTCTATCAACGTGAATTTAATACAACATTGACGACAAATAGAGAACTTAATGTTTTAAGTAAGGGTCAAAGCTTTTATAAAATTCCTTTCAATAATTTCCACACCATTGGATTCGAAATAGAATTTTCGGTGAAGAAGAAAAACAAAAAAGATTTTGAATCCGATTATAATGATGTATACCCACCTCTCGATAAATTATAAACCATGTTAATTAAAAAAGCAATTATTTGTAAAGACGTTGAAACGTTTAAAATCAACTCAGCAATTAAAAAAACACATTTACCCAAGGCAGGAGATGTTGCCGTGTTTAAAGTACTAAAAACAGGTAAACATGATTCCATTCAAGGTCCGAATGGCAACAATACTTACATTTTTGAAGGTGATTATGTTATGTTGGCTTTTGGAAATCGCTATGCTACCGGACAATTTGAGGGGTATGTGCCAGATGGTTATTTGAATCGTTATCAAATTCTTGGCAAAGGAGGAGCTGTTGGGCGCTTAGAGTCCATGAACGTGAAACTCCACAAGGTTGGAGCTACTGATTTACGTTTAGTTGGTTATGCTACGGATACTGACGGCAATGTAATTAATACGAAGTACATGACCAAAAGTGAGGTTGTTTTTAATCCAAGTACAAAGCGAAGTCCAAAAATAGTTTTATCAATTGGAGCAAGCATGGACAGTGGAAAAACGACAACTGCTGGTTACCTTTGTCGAGGTATCATGCTTGCAAAAAAGACTGTTGTATTTATTAAACTGACTGGTACAGTGATGTCAAAGGATAAATCCTTCGTTCGTGATTGCGGTGCCAAAATAGCTCTAGATTTTGCAAATGCAGGGTTTCCTTCGACATATTTGTGTGATGAGCAAGAAATGCTTAACTTATACGAGTATTTGTTGCAAATGGCTGACCATGTTAAGCCCGATTATATTGTGATGGAAATTGCTGATGGATTGTTTCAAAAGGAAACAGATATGCTGCTTCGTAATAAGGAATTCATGAGCACAATAAGTGGAATAATGTTCTCTTGCGGTGATTCATTGAGTGCTATGCAAGGAATCGAAATTCTTGAAGGTATGAATCAAAATATCTTGGGAATTTGTGGTTTATTTACAATTAGTCCTTTATTGGTTCAAGAAGTTAAAGAGAAAACAAATTACCCTGTATTCACTTTGTCTGATTTGTCAAGTCCATCTATTGTAAAAGCGCTTCCTCAGACAGTTGTCGTAAATAAAACAAGCAGTAAAAAACAAAAAGAACTGGTACTTGCATAAAATTCAAATCAGTTTAATATAATATTGAAATTTTGAATAAAGGTCTTCTTTGGCGTTTTCTTGCTAATAATTGGTACACTTTAGCTTACACTCTTTTTTTTGGACTAATAGCAAATGTATTTACCATACTTATTCCAATTAGTATTAGTAAGTATTACAGTATTCTGTTTGAAACAAATAGTAATCGAGCATTCATTTTAGATGTTTTTCCTGATAATTGGGTCAACGTTCTACCGAATTTCTTATGGTTTTTCCTAGGGCTTATTTTCTTATGGATGTTTTTCACTTTCTTACAGCGCTTCAAAACGGGTGTACTGGGTGAAAAATTTATTCGGTCTATTCGTGAATCGCTTTTTGAGCATCAAATGATGATTCAGATGACTTCTTACGATGCTACAGGTTTTGGAAAATACCTTTTGCGGTATAGTGGAGATATGTCGAGTATTCGTAATTTTCTTACCGTAGGAATAATAAGGTTTATAATAGACTTATTACTTATTATTATGGCGTTTATTGCCATGTTTTGGGTTAATTGGATGCTTACTTTGATTGTATTAGCCGGAACAATTTTAGTGTATTTAACCGTCATAATTATCAATAAAACACTTTACAGGGTAACACTAAAAAATCGAAATCGAAAGTCGGGATTATTGTCATTCGTTTCATCACGTTTACCACTTGTACTAACCATAAAAGGATTCAATCGTCAAACCGTTGAAGTCAATAAATTTAATGAGCGATCGAGGAAAATATACAATAATGGCGTTCGATTCCAGCGGGTCTATAATCTAGTTGGAGTTATTGTTCCTGGAATGTTGTATTTAACTTTATTCGCCATTCTCATAACGGTTTATTACTATGAAAGATTTGTTGTGGATTTACATATGGAGCATCTACTTGGATTTATTCTTTTGTTCATAACAGTCCTACCTGTATTTAGAAGGTTGATTAGAGTTTCATCCATTTGGAAAGTAGGAGCAATTTCCTTTGAAAAACTACAATCTGTATTTAATCTTAAGACTGATCCTAATGCTATAGATTCTCCAAATTTTCGATACAAAAAAGGCAACATTGAATTTAAAAATATCACCTTCGCATACTCGGATGAATCAGTTAATTTACTCGATGATTTTTCTCTGAACATCCAAGGCTCAAGAGTAAATATAGTATACCAATCTAATGGTCTACCAAAATCAACAATGATAAAACTTATTCTTGGGATTTATACTCCAACAATTGGTACAATTAAAATTGATGGACAGAAGTTAAATAGGATTAATTTAAAAAGTTTGAAACGTCGAATTTCTGTTTTGTCTGAAGATTTTCCTTTACTTGGTGATACTGTGTTTGAAGCAAGTGCATATAGTTCAAAAGAAACGTATAGATCCCAACTTCAAATGCTTTTGGATAAACTTCAAATAGGTTTGCCAGAAGAAACTAAATTAACATTGGACAATAAAATTGGTGAAAGGGGACTTAAACTGAATGAATATCAAAGGCAAATTGTATTTTGTTTGCGCTGCTTTATGACAAATAAACCTATAATTTTAATTGAAAATTTTAGTAAATATGCCTCAAATCCTTCCTTTGATCAAATTTGTACAATCCTAAAGGAATATGAAAATAAGAACAAAACTATTGTCTTTTTTGAATCCAAACAATCAAATTTAATTGATGATTTAAATCCTGTAATACATGAACTTCCTTAAATTCATTTTTGTAATTTTTATAATACCTTTCTCTGCTGTCTTTGCTCAAGAGAATCAGAAAATAAAAGAGAAATATGTTCTTGTAATTCATGGTGGTGCAGGAACTATAAGTAAGTCCAGTTTAACTCCTGAATTAGAAAAGGAGTATAAGAGTGCTTTAAAAGAAGCATTAAAATGCGGTCAAAATATTTTAGACACTGGAGGATTGGCAATAACAGCGGTTGAAGCTGCTGTGAAATACATGGAAGATTCGCCTCTTTTCAATGCTGGTAAAGGATCTGTTTTCAATCATGACGGTGTGAATGAAATGGATGCTTGTATTATGAATGGGAAAGATTTAACTTGTGGAGCGGTAGCTGGAGTAACGAATTTAAAAAATCCAATAGAAGGCGCTAGATTGGTAAAGGATAGTTCGAAATATGTCTTTCTCTATGGTGATGGTGCTCAAGAATTTTGTTTATCAAAAGGGGCTACTTATGCAGATAGCAGTTATTTCTTTACCGATTTCCGTTGGAAACAATATATTAAAGCACGTGAAAAGGATACTATGATCCTTGATCACGATACTACGAGTTTGAACTATAACTACAAAGCTTTGGAGGAAATAGAGAAATTTGGAACCGTTGGTGCTGTTGCACTGGATCGGTATGGAAATCTCGCAGCAGCAACCTCAACTGGTGGATTGACCAACAAGGAATATAATCGTATTGGAGATTCACCGATTGTCGGAGCGGGTACTTATGCCAGTAATAGAAGCTGTGCTGTTTCCTGCACAGGAAAAGGTGAGTTTTTTATAAGAGGAACAGTTGCCAGAGATATCGCAGCTCGAATGGAGTTTGGTAGTCTCGATTTGAATGAAGCGTGTGAAAAAACAATGACAAGACTAGAAAAAATAGGCGGTTCAGGAGGATTTATTGCTGTCGATAAACGTGGAAACTTCAGCATGATGTTCAATACTAAAGGAATGTACCGAGGCGTGGTTACAAACGATAAAAAAGCTTCGATTAAAATCTATTAAGTTTAGATTTCAAGGATTTGAATAGCATCTTTTATTTCACAATGTAAATTTATAGGTAGAATAACTATAATTGCTTTTTTAAGAATTGAAATCTTCTATTCTATCAATTACCTCCCATGTATGATCTGCTAAGAGTTTAATTGTGGCCAAATAAATTAATGATTTACCTGATTTTCCCCATTG
>CANHJY010000168.1 GCA_947461185.1 Flavobacteriales bacterium | reverse complement strand
CTGGCTCATATAGCTAGAAAATATGTTTTGGCTACGGATACAGATCCAAATTCAATCGCAACATTAACTGGGAATTTTAATCACTCAGCATACCGATTGGGAAGAGAGAATGGTCCAGTAACGGTCTCAATTCAACCATTGTTGAATATTGTGTCTGTTGGAAGTCCTGTAGTTCATAACGTAGCTGTTATGCAAACAGCACCAGGCGCGATTTCATATACATTAAATCCAGCTATTCAATTTGGAGATGAAATCCGTTATGTCTTATTAACCGATAATGGTATGTGGATTAAGCGAGATACCATTGTAAAAACATTTGGTGCCATAACGCTACAAGTACTAGAGGACGCTACAACTAATGGAAATTGGGTGGCTAGTCAGACTTGGAATACGACGACATCGACGTTTGTTTCTCCTTCGAAATCATTTACAGATTCTCCAAGTGGAAATTATACCAATAATGCAAATAAGACGTACACCTATGTCCCGACTATTGATTTAACAAATGCTGTGTCGGCTGCCATTTCTTATTATGCAAAGTGGAACATTGAGACTGATTATGATTGTGTTCAATTTCAGGTTTCAACTGATGGAGGTACAACATGGACTGCTCAATGTACGAATTATACAGTGCCGGGAACAAGTGCGAATGGAAGTGTTCAACCAAACAATCAACCTGTTTATGAGGGAGTGCAATCTTCATGGGTTCTAGATGAGGTAAATTTAAGTGATTACCTAGGTCAAGTAATAAAAGTTCGTTTTCAATTGAGGACAGACGGTGGACAAGCTGCAGATGGTTTTTATTTTGATGATTTTAAAATCTTTTTCAATGAGCAGGGCCCTGCAGTTGCACCAACAGCAAATTTTACGGTTAGTACTGCAACCATATGTGAAGGAGAAAGTGCAGGTTTTACAGATTTTTCAACAGATGTACCAACCTCTTGGTCATGGAATTTCGGTGATAATACAACCTCAACAGATCAAAATCCAACCCATGTCTACAGCGCTCCTGGAGTTTATACCGTGAGTCTTGTAGTTTCTAATGCTGCTGGAAATGATACATACACAATGACAAATGCCGTTACAGTTGTTGCCAATCCAGTGGTTAATTTGACTTCTTCGATTGCAAATAATACAATGTGTATTAATGATGGCCCAACCCAATTGAACGTTTCACCGGCTGGTTCAATTTTGACTGGAAACGGAATATCAGGTAATGCATTCGATCCTGCTGTTGCAGGCATAGGGACGCATCAAATAATAGCATCTTACACCGATTTAACTGGTTGTGTGGGATATGACACCCTTAGTGTATTGGTAGAAGCATGTGCAAATATTGATAATTTGTTTTACAATGGAGTTTCAATTCAACCAAATCCAAATAATGGTGTTTTTGAGGTTACAGGTTTAGATGTTGGCCAGTTAATGGCAATTTATGATATGCAAGGAAAATTGATTCATGAAAGCGAAATTCTTAATTCCAATCAAATCATAAAATTAAAACAATTAGATTCTGGTATGTACTATTTGCGAACTGTAAAAAATGGCCGCTTGGGTCAAATGAAATTTGCAGTTTATTAATGTTTGAGAAAACTTTATGAAAGAATAGCTTGCCTCGGCAGGCTATTTTTTTTAGCCGTGCATCGTAACGTCCTTACCATATTTCTCCATTAATGAGGCTTCAAACTCTAGAAATTCTTGCCAGCGTTGATCTACATTAATCCCTTTTGCATATTTCTTAGCGAATCCTATAAATGTGGTATAATGACGCGCTTCACTTTCCATGAGGCTTCGGTAAAATTCTTTTAAATCTTCGTCATTAATTTGTTCTGACAAAATTTTAAAACGTTCGCAGCTCCTGGCTTCTATCATAGCAGCAAAAAGCATTTGATTGACAAAATGGCTTTCTTTTGGTCCACCAGATTTATTTTTCTTTAAATAATCAGCTAAGTCATTAACATAAGGATCTCTTCTTTCAAAACCAAGTTCAAGATTTCTTTCAAGAAGTTTATCATGCACCATCCCAAAATGTTCCATTTCTTCTTTACATATGGCTGTCATGGCTTGCACTAAGTCTGGAAATTGCGGATATTGTACGATTATCGAAATGGCATTGCTTGCAGCTTTTTGCTCACAAAATGCATGATCCGTAAGAATTTCTTGAATATTTTTCTCAACAATATTAACCCATCGAGGGTCAGTAGGAAGTTTTAGACCAAGCATGACTTTTTCTTGCAAAAATAGATGCTAATCACCTATTCAATATTATTTGACATTGATTATTTTTATCAAAAATCCCAGATTTATGAAAAGGACCCTTTTGTATTCCATCGCATTCTTTTGTCAATATTTTACCTTTTCCCAAGTAAAGGAAGCACCAAAATTGGTTGTTGGCATTGTGGTGGATCAAATGTGCTACGAATATTTGTATCGTTATTACGATAAATTCTCAGATGATGGTTTTCGTAAACTCATGGAAAAAGGAACCAATTGTAGAAATACAAACTATAATTATGTGCCAACGTTTACTGGTCCGGGACATGCATCCATTTACACAGGGACAACCCCGAATAACCATGGTATTGTTGCAAATGAATGGTATGATAGAGAAGCAGGTGCTGTAATAAATTGCGTCGATGATGCCAATGTGAAGCCGGTTGGAACGACATCAAGCGATGGTTTATGTTCTCCTAAAAATCTTAGAACAAATACAGTAAGTGATCAGTTGAAATTAACGTATTCATCGTCGAAGGTAATTTCAATGTCAATTAAAGACAGAGGTGCAATATTACCTGGAGGTCATTTAAGTAATGGTTCTTATTGGTATGATTACGAAACTGGAAACTTCATTACCAGTAGTTTTTTTATGTCAGAATTACCGGCTTGGGTAAATGATTTTAATAGTCAAAAATTAGTTGAGAAAAATATTCAGAATTTTTGGGAGACGCTGTATTCAATTTATACTTACACGGAATCTGGCCCTGATGATTCACCCTATGAACAAAAATTAGGCAATAAGACAACCCCGACATTTCCATATGACTTAAAAGAATTGTCGGCGACTATGAATCCGAATAGTTTATTTACGATTACACCGTTTTCTAATACAGTTTTAACGGATTTTGCATTGGATGCGCTAAACAGTGAGGAACTGGGACAAGATAATTTTACTGATATGCTATGTGTAAGTTATTCTACCCCTGATATAGCAGGTCATAGTTTTGGGCCTTATTCAGTGGAAATTGAGGATATGTATCTGAGACTCGACCTGGAGATCGCTAGATTGATAAAGGAATTGGAAAAACAAGTTGGTAAGAAGAACTTCGTTTTGTTTTTAACAGCAGATCATGCTGTTGTGCCTGTTCCGCAATATCTTATCGATAACAATTTACCAGGAGGTTATTTTTTCATGGATACGGTGTTAAGTGAATTGAGGAATGATGCAAGTTCCAAGTTTGGTTTTGACCCCATAATTACTGAGGAGAATTTATCCATTTATTTGGATAGAGAAAAGATTGAAATGGAAAATCAGGATCTTGATGAAGTTGTGAATTTCATAAAGATGGAGCTTGAAAAAAATGAGGAGATAAAGGCGATTTATACTGCAGAAGAATTGAAGAATGGATCGGATGATGAGTGGAGAGATATGATCTTTTTGGGTTATCATCCCAAAGAAAGTGGTGATGTCATGTTTATCTTAGAACCTGGTTATTTACCCAAATCTACTGATAGTGAAACGGCTAGAAGAGGCACAAGTCATGGATCCGCTTTTAATTATGATACACATGTACCTTTAATTTGGTTTGGTGCAGGAATAAAAAATCAGGAAATACATCGCAGGATTGATATTACTGATATCGGTGCAACACTAATAAATTTAATGAACTTACAGCGAAATGGTGCAATGACTGGAAATCCTATTTTAGAAATATTTGAAACTAAGCATTAAGTTTAGTTTTTTTTAGGATTAAAAATTTAGAACACTCGATTCCTAGAAAAAATAAAATCGATCCTGCCAATATAATCCCTAAGGTTTTAATTCCTGGATTGGCTATTTTGAAAAGCAAACCCAAATTGGGAATGTAAAGTATTAAAGTCAAAATGATCAAAGCAAGGCTTAGAATAAATACCGCAAATTTGTTTTTGATTATGTTAATTGGGTTTAAATTAGGTTTATTAGAAAGACTGCTCCAAATTAAGGCAACATTTCCGAGAATCAGTGCGGAAAAAATTACCCCTCTAAATGTGTCATCTGAATGAATTTCGTTTTTTGTCACATAAAAAATCAATAGAATTGCGGCTAATAATGAGCATCCTTTTACAAGACTATATGTTATTTGCCTCCAACCGAAAAACAAACTTTTTGGATTTCTAGGTGGGCGGTCCATAACATTTTTTTCTAAAGATTGGGTTTCAAATGCTACTGAGCTTATTGGGTCAATAATTAATTCAAGAAAAACAATATGAATGGGCAATAAGAGAATTGGAAGTTGATTGTTTATTGAAGGTAACAAGGCTAATCCAATAATAGGAATATGAATAGATAGAATATAAGAAAATGCCTTTTGAAGATTTTCAATAATACCTCTGCCCATTTTTATGGCTTCAACAATGGAATTGAAATTATCATCGAGAATGACTAAGGATGCTGTCGCTCGAGCTAAATCGGTGCCCTTATGTCCCATGGCTATTCCAACATCAGCGGCTTTTAGCGCTGGGGCGTCATTTATGCCGTCACCTGTCATGGCAACGATTTCTCCAGCTTTTTGAAGAAGTTGTACAATTCTCAATT
>CANHJY010000167.1 GCA_947461185.1 Flavobacteriales bacterium | reverse complement strand
GACTTGTTTGTTACTTCCAAAATAAAAAATAATATTTCCTTTTTAGGAGAATACGTTTTTAGATTTGCAGGCAACAGTTATTTACCAAGTATTGAAAGATCACTGGTGAAGTTCAATTACAAGGGTAACCATAGCGTGATTGCCGGAAAAGTACATACACCTGTAAACTATTGGAACGATGTTTATCATCATGGGCGTCTATTTTTTCCGACTATAGATAGACCACAAGCATTCAGTTACTTCATTCCCTTGCACACCTTGGGAGTTCAAATGCAAGGTCAAAATCTCGGGAAACTTAATTTCGGATATGATGTTGTGGTAGGAAATGGAATTAGTTCTACTGATTTGACTCAAAAAGATGTCAATTTCTCCCTTACGGCATCCGCGCACATCAAGCCAATCGATAACATGCGAATTGGGTTTTCATATTATCGCGACTATTTACCAAATAATGAATCAGGCGCACATAGTGGCCACATAGCGGCGCCAACACATTATTCAGGAGAGCTCTACAAAGGTGGCCTTGAATTTAACTTGTCTTGTTTATCCTTTGCATATTTCGGAAATAAATTGGAAATATTGAGCGAATCTTCAATAAATGTTACCAAGACAGATTCTTTGGGAACGGCATCCAGTTATTCAACTTATTTTTATGCTGGTTGGAGAATTAAAGATAAACATGTACCATACTTGTTTGCTGATTATCTTGATATTGCTGATAATGATTTGTATTCTTACCCCTTGAATGTTTCAAAATTTGGCTTAGGTTATAAACATGAATTTAGCCCATTTATTTGCCTTAAAACTCAATTGGAGTATCAGTATTATACCCATACAACAGATGAACATAATGTTCACAACAATTTAGGAATTAAAGTACAGTTGGCTTATGGTTTTTAAGTTGTTTTTCAAGAAAGCTTTTCTGGCTTTAATTATTTCCATGTATATGCTTAATGGTTATTCTCAAACGCTAACTGTTGTGGGTAATAATACTGGTTATACAAGTGTTTCAACAAAAGTTATTAAAGATGTGTTTAAAGGAAAATATAGTTTGTGGAGTAATAAAGAAAGTATAATTATTGTTTTACCCTCTTCTAAGGCCGTTAATGCAGAAGCCGTAGCTAAATATTTATATGGTACTACATTTTCAGGTATGCAGAAATATTGGTTATCCTTAGTTTTTCAGGGAAGAGCAAATCCACCAGTTTTCTTAGATAGTGATGATGAAATTATCGAATATGTAAAAGAGAACTCTGGGGCAGTAGGCATTGTTAGCTCAACAAATAAAAACATAACTAACACTATGAAGATTTCTATCTCTGATTGATGCGTTTTTACAAAACCGTTTCCTTTAAAATTTGGGGATCATTTATCCTTGTAATGGGGTTACTTATGGTTATCCTTGCCGTGTATTATCCTAAGAGGCAGAGAGCATCAATAATGGAATTCAAGATGAATGAATTGCATGAGTTAGCGAATTCTTTAGCCCAATCTGTCGAAAATTCAATTAATAATGATGACTTTGTTGGTTTAAAAGAATCTGTCAATCACACCTCCGAAAACAAAGATTTCGCTTTCGTAGCTGTAATTACAAATGAAAATGGCAAAGAAAGTGTGTTGGCGGTTTCTCCTAAAATTGACACAAAATTAGTGCTATCAAGAAATGAAGAGCAAAATCTATACGAGTCACATGAATTCATCACCCCGTCATTAAAAGGAAAAGTATTAATTGCTTTCTCAAAAGAACGCGCTGAAAATGCTATTAACAACCTCAATCAGCCAATTTATTTTATCATCCTTGGTTTATTCGTTATTTCAATTATTCTTTTCTACTTTATTGCAAATATAATTTCAAGGCCCATACGAAATTTAACAAAAATCACTTCTCGACTCCATGAAGAAGATTTTCAAAGTCCTTTAAGAAAGATATCATTTCCTGACGAAATAGGAGAGCTGAACAACGCAGTTATTGTGCTTCAAGCTAACTTAAGTGAATCGAGAGACAAAAATAAAAAACTGACATCAGGACTTGAAGACGAAATTCAAAAAAGAACCTTTCAATTAGAATCGGCTCATAAAAAACTGTTGGAGGCTCAGATTCATGCTAAGATTATCAATTTTGAATTTGATTTTATTACTAAGTCCTTTATTTTTTCTGAAAACTTTACAAAAATTTTAAGTTTAGAAAAAAATGATAATTTGACTTTGGATGCATTTATTAAGTTAATACATGAAGAGGATGTAACTGATGTCAAGGAGATTTTATCTGGAAAGGAAATTATAGACGGAAAAATTGCTAGAGATATTAGATTTTTAAATCTTAAGTCGGATGCAGTTGTTACGCTTAACTGTGTTGCCAAGTTAAATCAAGATGGTGAGCGAAGACTTCTTTATGGAACCTTACAGGATATTACCTATCGCAAAAGAATGGAGGACGAGTTACGTGAACTTTCACTTGTTGCAAGAAATACTTCTAATAGCGTTATTATTACTGATAAAAATAAGAGAATTACTTGGGTTAATTCAAGTACGCTAAAACTTACCGGGTATACCTACGAAGAAATTATTGGTAATACTCCAAGAATGTTTCAGTTTGAAAAAACGAATCCAGAAACTATCTCCATTATAAAAAAGAAGTTAGAAAACGAGGAGGAAGTCTCTGTTGAGATATTGAATAGAGGTAAAAATGGAAACGAATATTGGCTTGAGCTTAATATTGTGCCTTTGAAAAAAATGAACGGCGAAGTATATGGATACATGGCAGTTGAAACTGATATTACAAGTTTAAAAAATTCTGAGGAGGAAATTCGTAAGATGAACGAATCTCTTGAGCAACGAGTGCTAGAAAATACCAGAAAGAATCTAGACTTATCTAGATCTCTTATCGAACAGGAAAAGCTTGCAACTATTGGTGAAATTTCCGCAGGTATTGCCCACGATTTAAATACCCCCCTTGGCGCCTCTAAAGTTGGAGCTGAAAATTTAAGACAAGTAGTTGCTGATTTAAAGCGTAATCTTCCAAATCTAGATCCTAGTGAACAATTACTTGCTATAGAGCTTTCGGAGAAATACAAGGCCCAAATAGGCGCTAGTGGCCTTCAAAAAATGAAGGATAGAAGTATTGTTGAAGGCCATCTCAAGCAAAATGTTAAAAGAAATTTTGACGATTTATCTCTTTTTGCACTAAGATTAGTGGATTGCGGAATGGGTATTCAAAATGAAAGCGAGTTGAATAAAATATTGGAAACTAAAAGCCCTGAATTATTTATTAAAGTATTAAATGACTTGCAACTTACTGACAATATCGTTGATGGAATTATACTATCTACAGACAAGGCAGCCAATGTCGTTAAAGATGTAAGAGCTTTTATTAACAAAGGAGTATCCCCCGATAGGCAAAATTTGGATTTACAAGCAAATATTCAAACCGTATTAAATGTTTTTAGTCATGAGCTTCGAAAAAATGTGCAATTAAGCACACAATTTCATGAAGGTTTGAAGATAAATGGTTTTGATGTTAAGTTATTTCAACTTTGGTCAAACATTATTAAAAATGCCCTTGACGCTATGGAAGGGCAGTCAGAAAAAAAGATTATTGTGCAAACTAAATTGATTGATGATGATATTGTGGTTAGTATCTCCAACAATGGACCTAAAATACCAAACGAAATTATTCACAATATTTTCAAAAAATTCTTTTCCACCAAACGAGAAAAGAGTGGGACCGGCCTCGGCTTATCAATAGTTAAAAATGTGTTGGATGAACACGGTGCTAGAATATCCGTTAACTCAGATGATGATTTGACTACGTTTAGTATTGTATTTCCAAAAAATTAACTTGTCTTCTGTCTGGCTTGTTTATCTTGGCATTTGTTTTTATTTTTGGCAGCTTAAAATTATAAAATGAGAACCGTTCAGTTTAGAGAAGCCCTTCGAGAGGCAATGAGTGAGGAAATGAGAAATGATGCTTCCGTTTTTTTAATGGGGGAAGAGGTTGCGGAATACAATGGTGCCTACAAAGTTTCTCAGGGTATGCTTGATGAGTTTGGGCCTAAGAGGGTTATCGACACACCTATCGCCGAACTTGGATTTGCTGGAATAGCTGTGGGAGCCTCAATGAACGGTTTGAGACCAATTGTTGAATTCATGACATGGAATTTTGCGATTCTAGCAGCTGATCAAATAATAAATAGCGCAGCTAAAATGTTGCAAATGTCAGGAGGCCAATATTCATGTCCCATTGTGTTTCGCGGTGGAAACGGAACCGCTGGTCAACTAGCTGCAACACATTCTCAATCATTTGAAGCATTTTATGCTCATGTTCCAGGTTTGAAAGTTATTACACCATCTAATCCCTATGACGCCAAAGGATTATTAAAGGCAGCGATTCGAGATAATGACCCTGTCGTTTTCCTTGAGTCTGAAAAAATGTATGGGGATAAAGGTGAAATTCCAGAAGGTGAATACATCATTCCTATCGGTGTAGCTGATGTTAAGCGCAAAGGAAGAGATGTTACTATCGTCTCTTTTGGTAAAATAATTAAAGTAGCATACGAGGCAGCAGAACTTCTTGAAAAGGAAGGGATTTCTGTTGAAATCATCGATTTAAGAACAATTCGACCGATTGATTATGCCTCAGTTGTAGAATCAGTTAAAAAAACAAATCGATGTGTGGTTCTAGAAGAATCCTGGCCTCTGGCCTCCATTTCTTCGGAAATAGCTTATCATTTGCAGCGATATGCTTTTGATTATTTAGATGCTCCTGTATTAAGGGTAACACAGACCGATACACCCTTTGCCTTTTC
>CANHJY010000166.1 GCA_947461185.1 Flavobacteriales bacterium | reverse complement strand
CATATTCTTTTAATTATAAATTTTAAACACAAATAAGTATGGCAACCAACCGTTACCATACTTATTCAATTTAATTACTTCGCTGCTCCAAGAAGACCGATAACCACTCCGAAAAGTGCAACACCTTCGATTAACGCTGCTGCGATAATCATTGTTGTTGTAATTTTACCAGAAGCTTCAGGATTGCGAGCGATTCCTTCTACCGCTTTACCGCCGATTTGACCAATTCCTAATCCTGCACCAAGAACTGCTAAACCTGCTCCGATTGCTGATATTCCGTAAATCATACTATTTGTGTTTATTAATTACTATTTAATTAGTGGTGAGCTTCTTCTACCGCTGCCCCGATAAACATCGCTGACAACATCGCAAACAAATACGCCTGAAGAAACGCAACCAAAAGTTCCAAAACAGATATAAATAAAGCCATTGGAACAGATAATGCTCCCCATGCTGCGCTTTTGTTTATAAAAATTATGGATACTAAAGCCAAAATGATAATGTGACCCGCTGTGATGTTCGCGAATAAACGAATCATCAAGGCAAAAGGTTTTGTGAAAATTCCAATAAATTCAATAGGTATCATAATAGGCAACAATGCTACAGGAACACCCGGAGTTGCAAAAATATGCTTCCAATAGTTTTTATTTGATGAAAATAAAGTGACTAACAATGTACAAGTAGCCAAGAAGAAAGTGACGCTAATATTACCTGTTAAGTTTGAACCAATAAGAGGAATAGAACCTAATAAATTGGCAACCAAAATAAAGAAGAAAATGGTCAAAAGGTACGGTACATATTTATGGTACTTGTGTTCATCTATATTATCTTTAGCAATATCATCTCTTACAAACAAGACCAAAGGCTCTATAAACTTAGCGATTCCTTTAGGAGCAACAGCACCATTCTTCTTGTAAACTTTTGCAGCCGAAAATAAAATCAGAAGAAGTATTATTACGGTGAGAAACATGAAAACTACGTTTTTCGTAAGCGATAAATCCAATGGCTTCTCGTTTCCTACTACATGACCATCTTCGATGATTAGTCCTCCGTTTCCTATGTAATAAATTTTTTCATGAAAAATGGCATAACCTTTCGCAGGTCCTACACCAGCCACATAATGAATCGGCTGTAAAGTTTTTTGATCAAATGCTGCCCTTAGCTCACCATGATAAAGATGCTCTGAAGAAAAGAATCTAAAACCATTGTGATATAATATTACTGGCAAATAAATTGAAGTCCCGTCATGTTCACCCCCCCAAAGATGCCACTCATGTGCATCTTTAATATGATGCATGATCATTTCATTAACATCAAATGCTTTTTCCTCTTTGTGTGCTTCGCCACCATCATTAGCCCAAAAGCTTGAAGCACTAGCAGCAAAGAGAAAAACTAGTACGAAGCTTTTAAAATTTTTTATGAACCACATTTTTTGCAAATTATGTCGGATTACCGATAAATTTTTGCGCAAATTTAGGTAAACTTTCTTGAGTGACAAGAGAAAAATGGAAAATATAAATCTTTATTTTCGAAACGTCTTCATTAAATAAAATCCAAAAGCAATTTCAACTTAATTGAGCATGAATGTTTAATCCTTGATTGCTTTGATTATGAGTATAGATTGAAAGATCATTAGTGAAACAAAAAGTCCCAAATAATATAATAGGAGCTCTTTTCCATGTTCAACATCTCCGTATGCTATAACAAGACTAATTGACAAAAAAGAAAAAATTTGAAGTGCTGTTAAAACTAAAAACCGTATCGCCAAATTTTCATTTTTAACACCAATTACAGGCAGCATTATAAAAATTCCAACTGAAAATTGAATCGCTAAAACAGCACAAAGCAATAACTGCATTTCAAATGAAAATCCAAGAAGTTCAAGAGACCCTAATCCAAGGAAAACAATCAGAATCCCGAGAATTACAGCAAACATTTGAAAAACAAATATTCCCTTTTTTGATATCATTTTTGCATTCTTATCACTTCGCGAATTACGATAATTAGTCCGGCAAATACGCCGAATAATGAAAGCCCTATGGTCCAATAAGGTGTTTCATTATTGTATTTATCATCTAGATAGGTCCCTAACCATGTAAAAAGACCTATAATTAAACCCATTTGAATCCCAGCGCTAGAAAAGCGAATGAAAGCGTTTTTGTTATTTTTATTGGGTGCGTTCATGAAAAAATGAAAGTGGAGATTTTAAAAATCAATAATTTTCTTCGTAGAACGATTCATACGCTTCCAAATTTTGTTTTTCAAACAAAATCTTGAGATTTTCTTTCGAAATCAGGTACAGTGATAACTTAGTAAGATCTAGTTTTTGCTTTTTTGAAGACTTGAAAACCCTGAGATAATCATTAGCTTCATTTACATCTTGAAACTCCTGCACCAAAATAAAATTTTTGTTGTCGTATTGTTTTTCTGTCAATTCATAGCCGAAATCATCAAAAAGATAATCGTTGAAATACTCGAGATCTTCCATGGATTCCTCCACATCCATTGCATCATCAAGAAAAATCATTAACCAGAGCTTCTCATTTTTAACATATGTAAAAGGAGACGGCGCTTTCTCAACTAATGGTATACTTACAGAATAACCATTTTCAATAATTGTAATCATCTCAGAGGCTCTTACCGCTTCGGCAGTGCCTTCATATTCTGATACTATAGCATTCAAGACCGGAAGCAATACCTTTTTATCAGCATTGGTTTGACCTAAAGCCATTGACTTCAGCAACATATACTTTGATCTAAATTTATTTTCAGGCTCATTATCTATGACATTATTTGCCTTTGCGATAACAACAGAATATAAGCCACGATTATATCTTTCTAACTGATTAATGTATTCTTGTTCAGCTAGTGCTTCTCGCTCCTTTTTCTTGATGAAGAAATCTGGATCTCTCAAGTAATTAGCATAATCTGATGTTGAATAAGACGCCAAAATGAAATCTTTGTAAAATCCTGATTGATTCGCATCAATGGTTTCATAAATTTTATAAAGTTGAAAAGCTGAAGACAATTCAAATTCTCCTTCCATTTTTTCTTTCATCACTGCATCAAACTGAGCAATCGCTAAATCCGTTTCTTTGAGTTGTTCCTTATAAATTATCCCAGCATTATATAAGGCCTCCATTTGTCGTAAATTCGATAATTCTAAAAGAGAATCTGTAAGCGGAATGTTTGCTAATAAATTTTCTAGCGTTAGCGTATCATTGGATACTGGGGTTGGGTTTTCTTTGTTGGTGGTATCTATTTCTACATCCACTAAATCGGTATTATTCATTACCGGATCTTTGTCACTTCGTCGCCAATTATCTTCGTTTTCGCGACTTCCCCACAATTTCCTAAATTCATCAAAACCATCACTGCGCATTTTTGCATTAGAGAAATACCATTTATTTCCAGTTGCTTCATTTTGAACAAAAAGGTTTTGATTTTGCTGCAGTTCTCTCAACCTTTCAGCCTCTTTAATCTTCTTTCGTTCAATATCTTCCTTAGTTTGCTTTATGACATTTTCTACAAATGCAATACGCTCATCTTCACCAAGTGCTGCTATTCGTTGCACACTATCTTCAAAAGACGCAGTTTCAACGGCAAAAACTAAATCAGATAACTTTTCTGCTTTCGTCCGAATACCTTCAGCATTTGGATACTGATCGTTGATTACAGTAGCACATGAATCATAGTATTTTTGAGCACTTACATAATTTCTTTCGAAAAATGACAAGTCGCCCAACTTTTCGTAAGCCATTCCTTTTTGTCGTGAATTGTCTACAGAATAAAAGGCTGATTGGGTAAGGTATTCTTTTGCTTTAGGCTTATTAGTCTGCTGTAATTCAATATCGGCCAAAGCATAATAAATTTGATCCTTAAATTGAGCATTTTTAGCATCACGTAGCATTTTAAGGAGTTCCTTCTTCACTTTTTCATCACCACCCATGAATGCTCTTTTCAACCTTGCATTGAAGTGCATTTCAAAAGGCGCGTCAAATTTTAACACTTGAGAATAATGATTTTTAGCAGATTCTTTATCACCAAGGGATTCGTAAAGTTGAGCAATTATGAAATGCATTCTCGACTTATCTCTTTGCTTTTTGGCAAAAGTTAACGCTGATTCCAGGTATTTAATTGCATCGGCTGGATTTCCTTTTTTCAAAGCTAAATCAGCTTTTGTTTTTTCTAAATCAAACTTTATAGTATTTGGAACAAGCGCTCTTTTTTCATCATCATCATTGCTCTTATTCTTGTCCTCCTTTGCAGCCTCTTCCTCAAGTATTGCATCATCAAGCACTGCTAAATTAAAACCGGCTTCTGTAATATTATTAAGCTGAATATTCGTTTTCGCCATCCATAATTCACTCGTAAATACGGATGGATCGTTGTCAAAAAATCTTTTTATAAACTTAAAATTTCTCATCGCAGCGTCATAATCCCTACGATAGAAATTGGCAATACCTATCATCAACCAATTTTCATCAATCCAATTGTTGTATTCTTCATCCTTACTGCTCGAATTTTCAGCACTTGGCATGCTGTGCTTCTGTATGACTTTCGTACACTTTACGATTGAGGTATCTATTGCAGGATATAACCCAACCACCTGTTCTTCATTCGGCAGTGGATCAATAGGTAACTGCTCATAATAATCTTCCTTCAAAGAGATTTTGTAAGCATTCAAGGACATTCGCATCAGTTCATTGGCGTTAAACCAACCATTATAGCGAGCTGTCGTTCCGTGATACGTACGATTAATAAATGTATCTCTTTCTGTTGAACAAGAAACAACAATACCCAAAACTAGAATAAGGCCGGATAATTG
>CANHJY010000165.1 GCA_947461185.1 Flavobacteriales bacterium | reverse complement strand
GTCATATCAAAGTTTTCTGAAAAGAATAAATAACCTGGGTAGCTTACATTTAATACATATGCTCTATTAATGGGAAGCGAAACCATAAATTCTCCGGTGATTTTATCAGCTTCGGAAACGATTACTTCCTCGCCTGATGCTAAATCTATTAAAGTAAATTTTCCTGGGATAGGATGTTTATCAACAGCATCAAATACAATTCCATCAAAGTACAGCGTTCTCGTTGGTTTAAATTCTTCAGGCATTTCGAAATAGTAAATATCAAGATCGCCGAAGCCACCTTCACGATCAGATGCGAAAAAAGCTAATTCTCCATCAGCGGATACCAATAATGAATTTTCATCATAAATGGTGTTGATGGGATAACCCAAATTTTCTGGCCTTGACCAATTTCCATTTTTATCCATTCTAGTAACATATATATCTGAGCCCCCCATTCCAATATGGCCTCGAGAAGCAAAATATAAAGTTTTACCATCCGGGTGAATCAATACGGATTCTTCTTGTAATGGCGTATTTATAGTTTTTGGTAACGCTACACCAGCGCTCCATTTTCCGTCATTACCAAGTTTCGAAACATAAATGTCAGAATTGGTCATTTCACCTTTTTTACTCACACGCCTGATGTAATACAAGGTTTTTCCATCAGCCGATAACGAAGGTTGCGATTCCCATGAAAAGGTATTGACATATCCATTTAAATTTGATGGATTTAGCCATGAATTACCAATTTTCTTTGTGTAAAACAAATCACAGCTTCCCATTCCAGTTCTGTCTTCACCATAATAATTATCACCAGATTGATCAGAGCAAGCAACAAAAATTAATGATCTACCATCAGCTGAAATTGTTGGTGCTCCCTCATTTAAAGGTGTATTAACATTCGATGGCATTGCAAGTGCATTCAACCAAAATCCTTCTTCGTTCTTTTGAGAAACAAAAAAATCTTCCTGCTCTTGGTATTTCGGAATATTTTCATCCTTAATTCTTCTTGTGAATAATAGGGTTTTACCGTCAACAGTTAATGTTGGGAAATATTCAGGATTTGCAGTGTTTACTCCAGGTCCGGCATTAATAGGTTCATATTTTTTGGGATTTTTTATTGCATTTAAAGCAAATTCACAACTTGCTTGAAGGAAATAAGCCTGATTCAGCAATTGTTCGTTGGCATTATTATATTGGACGAAAACACTTAAATTCTTCGCACTTTTTTCGTATTCACCACTAGCGAATTGCAGGTTTGCAAGATAAAAATAGGTGCTACCCGCATAAGCATGATTAGGATTAATCTGAATAGTTTTTTCATAATGATCAATAGCAGATTTATAGTCGTATAAATATTCGTAATATTCAGCAGCCAAAAGGTGTGCCTCCCAAAAACTAGGATCTTTTTCGATTGATTTTTCTAGGTATTCAATTCCTTTTCGAAAATTTGGTAAATTGGTTGTGGGATCTATACTAATGTTTGGTTCTTTTTGTCCTAATTCAAAAAGTTTTATTGCTTTTTTACTTTTTGTTGAATAGCCGTATTGAGCCATTGCAAGGCTTGAGATAATTAATGAGCTTAGGATGAGGATAATTTTCATAATTGCATTTTAAGGAATGTTCATGAATTTATGCGTTTGTAAAGATATTTTCCATTTTGGGTTTTCCTTTACGTATTCTATTATTTGAGGCAAAAAGCGTTCCTTTTTATCCCATTCTGGCTGAAGGAAAAGAGCACATTCAAAACGTACTTTTTCAGCTTGTTCCTCGGCCCATGAGAAATCAGATTGGTGATTAATGACGATTTTTAATTCATTAGCTAGGTGGTAAGCCTCTTCAACGGGTGCTTTGAATTTCTTTGGTGAAAAGCAATACCAGTCAATAAGTCCTGATTTCAAAGCAGTTCCGGAGGTTTCTATTGCAATTTCATATCCAGCTTCCTTGAGTGTTTTCGTCAATCTAGATAAATCATGCATTAGGGGCTCTCCTCCCGTGATGACAATAAATTTTGAAGGGAAATTCTTTATTTCGTTAAGTATATGTTCAATTTTGAGATATTGATCAGCAGAAATTGTCCAGCTTTCCTTAACATCGCACCAAACACAACCTACATCACATCCAGCGGTTCTTATAAAAATTGCCGGCCGACCTGAATGGAAACCTTCACCTTGAATGGTGTAAAAAAATTCCATTATTGGCAAAGCATCATTTTGCAATTCAAGCATGAGCAAATTTAACTAAACTAAACGAAAATCATTAACTCCAAAATTGTGTAAAACACAACGTGATGTTTTTTTTATTAATAAACGCTTATTTTTATATTTGTGACATCATTAAACTGAAATATGAAAAGAACACTACTAATTGCATCTTTTGGAATTTTTACTTTATTTTCTTCGATTGCGCAACAATTGGGTAATTCTGACATGGAATCATGGGAAAACTTAGGAACGGCAAACGAAGAACCATTAAATTGGAATAGTTTTAAAACAGGTACCGGAAGTTTAGTTGGTTTTGCTTCTCAGCAAATCCAGCGATCGACAGCAATACGCCCCGGAGCAACAGGTTCATACTGTGCAAGAATTTGGTCCAAGTCTACATTAGGAATTGTAGCGAATGGAAATATGACGTTGGGACAAATTAATATGGGAAGTTCAACACCAACAAGTACTTCGAATTATAATTTTTCAAAAACAGCAGACGCTAATTTTTCCGAAGCTTTGACTGCTTCTCCAGACTCATTAGTTTTTTGGGTGAAATTTACTGCTGCCTCTGGAAATTCAATGGCAAGAATTAACGCTATTATTCATGATAATTATGATTTGAGAGATCCGCTAGACGCCAATTCAAATTCTCATGTTGTTGCTACCGCAACATTGAATTACTCGCCTACAGGAGGTGTTTGGGTAAGAAAATCAGTTCCTTTCAATTATACAGGTCCTGCAACAACACCACAGTTCATTTTAGCAACTTTTACAACGAACATGACACCAGGCGGTGGTGCAGCAAACGATGAAGTTTTGATTGATGATATTCAGTTAATTTATAATCCAATCAATCAACAAGTAGTTGCCAATGATGACAACGTAACAACTTTAGAGGATGTGCCAGTTACAATTTCCGTGACTTCAAACGATGTTGATCCTGAAAATGGGTTGGTATGCGCCTCAATAAATATTGTAACTCCACCCGCTAATGGCACATTGACAATTGTTCCCGGATCATGTGATATTACATATACTCCTAATCTTGGATTCTTCGGAAATGATTCATTCACGTATAGTATTTGTGATAATGGAACGCCTGCATTGTGTGATCAAGCCGTTGCTACAATTACTGTAACCGAAGTGGTTCCTGGGAATAATCCAATAATCGCAAATAACGATAATGCTACTACTGACATGAACCAGCCTGTAGTGATTGATGTAACCAGCAACGATGTTGATGCCGAAAACCAAATTGTGCCTGGATCAGTTAGCATAATTACAAATCCGTCAAATGGTTCGGTATCTGTTAATGCAACTACAGGAGCTATTACCTACACTCCAAATAACGGATGGTTTGGATCCGATAGTTTTACTTATGCAATTTGTGATGGTGGTTCTCCAATGACTTGTGATACAGCTATAGTAAATATTACCGTTAATGAAAATGTTGGGATTGAAGATTTAAGCAATGAAGAATTTAATATTTATTTCACGGATAATTACATAAATATTGTCGCAACTTCCGAAAATATGGAGGGTACTTTCAAATTATTCAATTCCGCAGGAATGTTAGTGCTTAATGGAAAATTATCAACTTCAATTAACTTTAGCTCCGCTCCAGGAATATACTACATGGAGATCGAATCCCTTGTTGGAACATCTTTTCATAAGCTATTGAAGAATTGATTTTAATTGAACGCAATTATTTGATGAAATATTCCATTTTATTAGCCTCATTTTTTGCACTAAATTTCACTTGGTCTCAAAATGGAGTTGTTACAGGTAATGTTTTGACTGATGATGGTGACATTGTTATCGGAGCAAAAATTATATTCAAGAAAGATATTTCTATTGGAGCAACTACAGATGAAAAAGGTTTTTATTCATTAGAGTTACCTGTAGGAAGTCAAAATATAGTTTGCAAAGCTTCGGGTTTTAAAAATGACACGATCCAAGTATTTATTCAAGAGCAACTTCCTTTGCAACTTAATATTGTGCTCGAAAAATTAGTTCAGCAATTAGGCGATGTAGAAGTAAAAGTTGGAAAATTTGACAAACCCCTTGAAGATCAAACGGTTTCATTGCATGTCATTAAACCTTCATTGATTGAAAATAAAAATACCAGAAGTATTGAAACTGCATTGGATCAAACTCCAGGTTTGAATATTTTGGATGGTGAGCCACAGATTAGAGGTGGTAGTGGATTTACCTTTGGGGTTGGTTCAAAAGTAGCGGTAATTGTTGACGATATGCCAATGTTATCCGGAGATGCAGGTCGACCTGAATGGGGTTTTATACCAGTTGAAAATATTCATCAAGTCGAGGTAATAAAAGGTGCTGCATCGGTGCTTTCTGGAAGTTCTGCTTTGTCTGGATCTGTGCATATTCGAACAGCGTATCCAGGAGTGAAGCCCCTAACGAAAATAAATGTCTATTCGGGCTTGTATTCTTCACCGAATATCAGCGATTCCAAATGGTGGGGAAATTATCCTGGAATTCATGGAGTAAACTTTCTTCATTCTAGAATTATCAAAAACCTTGATTTAGTCATAGGAGGAAATTTGAATTATGATCATGGTTATATTGGACCTCCCGTTGTTGACTCTATAGTTTCAACAGTTTTTCCAGATACTGTGAGCAATTTTAC
>CANHJY010000164.1 GCA_947461185.1 Flavobacteriales bacterium | reverse complement strand
ATTCTGGGAATATGTAATGTTGTTGGCTCATCTATTTCAAGAATAACCGATGCTGGTTCATACACCCATGCAGGTCCGGAAATAGGCGTTGCATCAACAAAGGCATTTACGGCTCAAGTTACCGTATTAACACTTATGGCGCTATCCCTTGCCAAAAAGAAAGGTACAATTAGTGAATCAAGCTTCAGGATGTTGTTGGCGGAATTGGAGGCTATTCCAGAAAAAGTAAAAATTGTACTTGAAGCAAACGACAAAATCGAAGCAATAGCTAAAGAATACAAAGACGCAAGAAATGCGCTATACTTAGGTAGAGGTAGTTCTTTCCCTGTTGCACTGGAAGGTGCGTTGAAGCTGAAAGAAATATCTTACATTCATGCTGAAGGCTACCCTGCAGCCGAAATGAAACACGGCCCTATTGCATTGATAGACGAGGAAATGCCCGTGTTTGTAATTGCTACACAAGGTGCTTCCTACGAAAAAGTAGTTTCCAACATTCAAGAAGTTAAGGCACGTAAAGGAAAAATCATTGCTATCATTACAGAAGGTGATACTACTGTAAAAGAAATGGCTGACCATTACATTGAAATCCCAGAAACCAATGAATATCTTGTTCCATTATTGGCGACGATTCCATTACAATTGCTTTCTTATCATATTGCTGTAATGCGAGGATGCAATGTGGATCAACCCAGAAACTTGGCGAAAAGTGTGACAGTGGAGTAAATCACGTTGACTTATATTAAGCAATGAATCGATTCAAATGGAGTTTATTCTGTTGTGTAATTTTTACAGCATTTGGCAAGTGTCTTTCGCAAAATCAAAGCATTCAATCAGACAATTTAATGGTGTCGGTGAGCAATAATTCACTTCTCGATTCATTACTGAGTAACTATCAAAAATCAAATAACTTACCCGGGGCTATAATTGGAGTCAAACAATTTGATCATCGCGGGTTGGTAAAAGCAATTGGATACAGCGATTTAAAAAATCAAATCCAAATGAATGATTCCATCCAATTTAGATGTGGCAGTATTACCAAGATATTCACTGCTGTAATCATCTTACAATTGGTTGAAGAAGGAAAATTAGGTTTAGATGATACCGTTACTTCGATTCTACCTGAATTAAAACCTTTAATAAATAATGCTGAATATATCACGATCAGGCAATTATTAAATCATTCAAGCGGATTAGGGCATCCAACTGAAGACAATTGGAAATACCGATTTAGAATGGTTTTTCAACCCAAATATTTTTACAACAGTGATTTCCATGAACGTTTAAAAAAATACATTTACAACGATCCTCTAAAACATTTCCCAGGTACAAATCAATATTACAGTAATGCTGGATACTGGATTCTTGCTAAAGTCATTGAGCACATTGAAGAGGAAGGAATAGACCTAGTCATATCAAAACGAATTTGTGCACCCCTTGGTCTTCATCACACCTACCTTTCGAAAATAAACGACGAAAAAGTAGCTAGAGGATACACACGTATTGGTAAAAAAATCAAAGATGTCACCAAATGGGATCGTGCTGATAGCGATGGTGACCCCGCTGCGGGATTAATCTCGACAGCTTGTGATTTATTAAAATTTGGAGAAGCGCTCTTTAATGAACAACTCATTTCAGATAGTACATTAACAAAAATGCTTACGATCAATGAATTGGAAGCCTGTTCACCAAACTGCGAATACGGTCTCGGAATTGAAAAGTGGAATACACCCCTATTCAATGGCTATGGAAAAAACGGTAGCTCCCTTGGCGTGGATGCCAATTTAATTTGCTTTCCTCAACAACAAAAAGTTATCGTAATCTTCACGAATTTTGGAGGAGGTAGCGATAAAGGGTTTATGGACAGGTTAATTTTGGATTAAATCAAAATATAATAAATAGTTGAATAAAAGTTTTTTCTTTAACTGAAATTGTACTTTATTACCCCTAATTTTACCCCATGAGAGAAGAACTTTTTGGTCCTAAAGTAGAAAATGTTGGTGTTGCTGTTGTTCAGGAAATACTCGAAAACAATGAAAAAGCTTACAATGTTTACCTTTTGAATCTTCGCGATGACATTATGGAAGGTATTATTATTACAAGTACTGGATATGGTGAAAATGTCAATACCGGAGAACGCATTAGAACATCAACTTTAAGGCACTGTTTAGAAATAATGCTACCAAACGAAGCCGCTAAAATAGAACCGATAATGGAAGAAGTTTTCGGTTTGGCCAATGAATATTGGGTGAGCTTTTGGGTGAATGACGTGATGTATGATAAAAAATTCGTTTTTCTACCTGAAACCATCACAGAAAAGAACATGAAAACAATACCTGTACTTGGCGCAACTGGTGTTATATTGCTTTAAGTACCTGGTCGAGTACAGTAATATCAGAAATGCGATTAATTTCTTTAGGAAGCTTTTCAGTAAAAGTTTCGATTTGAAATCCACCAGCGTATATCGGTAAATCTTTGGTGTCTTTAATAAGGTTTGCAAAATAATTAAGGATAAACCTTTCATCAATGGCTGTTAACCAAGAAGTTACTAAAACGCGAGGCTTCAACTTTTCAACGCATTCCAACATAGACTCATAAGGTAAACTTTGACCCAAATAAATTGTTGGCAATCCTTTACTTCGAAGAATGAAATGGTAAAATAATAAACTTATTTCATGCCATTCGTGCTCAGGTAAAAATAGCATAACTGGATTATCGAAAGAATCAGGAATATCTAATTTATCTGTTTCACTAATTATTTTCTGACGAATCAAGTTGGAAATAAAATGTTCTTGCGCCGTACTGATAGAACCAACCAACCACATCACACCTATTCTATCCAAAAACGGAATTAAATAATTGATGAATGCACCCGTCAATCCGCGCTCATTAATGATTTTTTGAAGCGTTGTATTAAACAATTGTTCGTCTAATTCTATCAAAGAAAGAATAAGTAATTCTGTGCTATTATCAACTGTGTGTTTACCTCTAATTTCCCATACCTTTTGAGCTATTTGTTGAGGCGATAAATCAGCGATTTTCGAAATTTTAATACCATTCTTATTTAAAATAGCAATATTGAGCAAAAGCGTAAGTTCTTCATCAGAGTAGGTTCGAATTTGAGTATCCGTTCTTTCTGGAGATAAAAAATTATAACGTTTTTCCCAAATACGAATTGTATGTGCCTTTATACCAGTAAGGGTTTCCAAATCTTTAATCTTGTATTCGGCCATGGCTCAATTTAACTAGAAATGTGTTGATGTAGTTTAATTAAAATTTATTATGCTTTATCTTAAGCATAAACAAGCGCAATATATTTTTGTTCCGGCTTTTGCTAAATTCTTAATTTTATAAAAACAAACAGCAGGAAACAGCAAGAAAACATGAAGAAACTTCTCATTTTTTCGTACACTTTGATTTTGGTTATTATTTCGAGTTGTGGGAGCGATGCACCTGAAACCGATAATAAGCAAGAAATAAAAGCAAACATGAGTGACTATTCCGAATTTCAGTTGATTAATTTGGGCAAATATGAACTCAATGCAAAAATTATGATCCCGGATGCCAGTGCCAATATTGGAGCATCAACAAAGCCTGAAATCATTCATAATGATAGTTTTCTTTGGAAAATCACCGCTGGACCTAAATTTGAATTGCATATCGAGGACTTCGGCGATTATAAGGATAGAATGGTTAACAAAAAGAAAGAACTTAAAGAGCAAAATAAGTTTTTTCAAATTAAGTATTTAATTGATGAACCCCACCTCATTCTATACGAAAGAAAGCTCATTGTTAAAGGTGATAAAAATGCAGCGCCTGAAGTCGGCGTAGATCACATTACCTACCATGTTTATGGCGAGAAAATTCTTGATGGTATCACTTATGAACTAAGAAGTCGAGACGAGGGCTTTGGTGCTGACCAAAAAAATATTGCTGAACTGATGGTAAAAACGATTAAATCGTTCAATTCTCTTGATAAACAATGATCTTTTTTCTTTCCATACTGTTAAGTTGAAATAACTAATTTTACGGTATGGAATTGAATCGCGAATCTGTATTGGAAGTCCTTGGAAATATAATTGAACCAGACTTAAAAAAAGATATTGTCAGTTTAAACTTATTAGAAGAATTGATTATCGAAGATGCTAAAATTAATTTAAGTGTTTTCGTTTCAAACCCCGCTTTACATGCTCGAAAACGCATGCAAGAAGCTGTTGAATTCAATCTTAAAAGAGTATTTGGAACTGAAATACAAATTTCTTGCGTTGTGAAAGGTTTACCTGCAGAATCCAAAAAAGCGAGAAGAAAAATATTACCAGAAGTCAAACACATTATTGCAATTGCATCCGGTAAAGGAGGAGTAGGAAAATCTACAGTTACATCCAATATTGCTGGTGGCCTTTTAAAACAAGGATATAAAGTAGGAATTGTTGATGCTGATATTCATGGTCCTTCAATCCCCACGATGTTTGATGTGGTTAAGGAACGACCCCAAATGACAGAGGTGAATGGCGAAAATAAAATTGAACCCATCGAAAATCATGGTGTTAAGGTATTGTCAATTGGTTTTTTTACAGATCAAGATAATGCTGTTGTATGGAGAGGACCAATGGCTGCAAAGGCTATGACGCAGTTGTTTACCGATGCGAATTGGGGAACATTGGATTATTTACTCATAGATCTTCCTCCTGGTACGGGTGATATTCATTTATCATTGGTTCAAACAGTTCCATTAGACGGTGTTGTTATTGTCTCAACTCCGCAAGAAGTTGCTTTGGCGGACGCACGTCGAGGAATCAATATGTTTAAAATGGACGGAATCAAAGTCCCAATTATTGGAGTTGTGGAAAATATGGCTTGGTTCACACCTGAAGAACTCCCT
>CANHJY010000163.1 GCA_947461185.1 Flavobacteriales bacterium | reverse complement strand
ATCGGCTAAATATTGTATTTCAGTTTTACGTTCGTCACCGAATTTTTCTTTTACTTCTAATAATTCAGTTTTAATTAACTCGAAACGTAAATGTTCGCTTCCTAATAATTCTTTTAAAGAAGCAATTAATTTCATTAACTGATCAAATTCTTCTTTAATTTTCTCTCGTTCCATGCCAGTCAAACGTTGTAATCTTAATTCTAAAATTGCTTTCGCTTGAATTTCGGAAATTCCCCAACCAGCTGTAATCAAAGCTTCCTTCGCTGCATCTGGATTCGCTGAATTTCTAATTAAACGGATTACTTCATCTAAATGATCTAAGGCAATTAAATAACCTTCTAAAATATGTGCACGCTCTTCCGCTTTTCTTAATTCAAACTTCGCACGACGAATTACCACTTCCATTCTAAACTCTACAAACTCAGAAATTAAATCCTTTAAGTGCATTATTTTAGGACGACCTTTTGTTAAGGCTACATTGTTGATACCATAACTGGTTTGCAACTCGGTATACTTATACAATTGATTGATGATGACTTGTGCTACTGCATCTTTTTTCAATTCAATAACTATACGCGTTCCTTCACGTTTATTACTTTCATTGTTTACATGCGAAATACCTTCAATGGTTTTATCCACTACCAACTGGCCTATACGATCGGTTAAATTATCACGATTAACTTGATAAGGAATTTCATTGATAACAATCATTTCACGACCACTGGCCTTGGTTTCTACATTGCATTTTCCACGAAGTACCACACGACCTCGACCCGTCATTAAACCTTGCTTCACCCCTTCCATTCCATATATCACACCACCTGTAGGAAAATCGGGTGCTTTTACATAATTGATTAATTCTTCAATGGTGATGTCTTTGTTTTCAATATACGCGATACATCCATCCACTACTTCACCTAAATTATGAGGTAGCATATTGGTTGCCATACCTACGGCAATACCCGATGATCCATTTACCAATAATTGAGGAATACGTGTAGGAAGCACAGTAGGCTCTTCTAAGCTATCATCAAAATTGAATTGAAAATCGACTGTGTCTTTTTCCAAATCATCCAACATCGCTTCAGAAATTTTCTGTAAACGTGCTTCTGTATAACGCATTGCTGCTGGTGGATCACCATCTTGGTTACCAAAATTACCTTGCCCATCCACTAATTTATAACGCATAGTCCATTCCTGCGCCATACGCACTAAAGTATCATAAATCGCAGTATCTCCGTGAGGGTGAAATTTACCCATCACTTCTCCAACAATACGGGCCGATTTTTTATATGGTTTATTGCTATTGTTTCCAAGTTCATGCATGGCAAATAAAACACGACGATGTACAGGTTTAAATCCATCTCTTACATCAGGTAAGGCACGTCCTACAATTACTGACATTGAATAGTCAATGTAGGAAGTTTTCATTTGTTCCTCAATGTTCACTTTGATCACACGATCATTGTCTTGTGTTTGCTCTGCTCCTAAATTTTCATTCAAATTTTCTTCCATAAATGTTACTTTCTTTTCGTCAAAATATTAGCATAAAAATTATGCCAACGGACTAGTTACGAAGATAACTTTTAAGCCTCTTTTTTGGGTGATTTTTAGGGTTATTTTAGCACACATTTATCCACAGTTTTGCCCCTAATTGTGGGTAATAATTCTTAACTTTAAATGGTTAATTCTGAAACAGTTCTCTTTAAAATTGAGTCTCTTTATGCAACCACAAATTTTGATCATAGGTGCTGGTAAATCAGCTACTGTTTTAATACAATATTTACAACAAAATGCAGTTGAAAACAATTGGTATATAGTGCTTGCAGATGGAAACATACAAGTAGCTGAACAAAAATGGGGTAATGCTAAAAATGGCCATGCGATTGGATTTGATATTGAAAATGATGTTTTAAGGGCTAATCATATCCAACAAGCGAGTTTGATTGTTTCCATGTTACCTGCGTTTTTACACATCAAGGTTGCAAAGGACTGTTTACGTTATGCAAAGCCCCTTTTTACAGCCTCCTATGTGGACGACAGTATGAAGGCTTTAGCACCTGCATTACAGGAAAAAAAGCTTTTATTTCTATGTGAAATGGGATTGGATCCTGGCATTGATCACATGAGTGCCATGGAATTGATACACCGAATTCAAAATAAAGGGGGTGTTATTACCAGTTTTAAGTCCCATTGCGGCGGTTTAATTGCTCCAGAGAGTGATAACAACCCTTGGCATTATAAAATAAGCTGGAATCCGCGCAATATCATTTTAGCGGGCAAAGCAGGTGCTGTTTATTTGGAAAATGGATCCATAAAAGAACAAGGTTACCCTACTTTATTTCATCAAACACCCATTATAAATATTCCTTCCATTGGGCCTTTATCTTATTACCCCAATCGAGATTCTTTGACCTACATTGATACCTATCATTTAAATGGAGTGAAAGATTTTGTGCGCACTACATTAAGGCATGCTGATTTTTGTATAGGATGGAATGCCATTATTCAATTGGGATTAACCAGCGAGAACCTATTGAATTTACAAGGAAAAGAAACCATTCAAGATTGGTTTAATCTTCATTTGAAGAAAGAAAATTTTCTTGATTTGTACACACAATTCATGCAAAACGAAATCATTCAAAAGCAAATACAATTTCTCGGATTCGATGAAACTCAAATTATTCCTGCTGAATGTAATAAGTCCAATGCAACTATTTTACAATGGATATTGGAGCAAAAATGGAAACTATCAAGTGCTGACATCGACATGGTCGTAATGATGCATGAAATTTCCTATGAACTAAATAATACAATATATGAAGTGAAAAGTAGTTTAGTGTTAAAAGGAACAAATGCTGATAAAACAGCGATGGCAAGTACAGTTGGACTCCCATTGGCCATGGGTGTTTGTGCTTATTTAAAAGGGGAAATAAACCTTTTTGGATTGCATATTCCTACGCATCCGATCATTTACAAACCTATTTTAAAAGCCTTAGCAGCTGTGGGGATTGAGTTTATCGAAACCGAAAAATAAAAATTTATTTATTGGGATCCCATTCAAAATCTAATTGGCGTTTATCTAAGTTAGCCGCTACTACTTTTATCATGATTTTATCCCCCATGCTAAACTTACGACCCGATCTTAAGCCAACCAATGAATAACTTGATTCTACCAATCTAAAATCATCCATTCGAGATAAGGAAGTAATACTTACTAAACCTTCACATTTATGCGCTACTGTTTCAACCCAGAAACCAAATGTAGAAACACCACTAATTACGCCTTCAAAAGTATGTCCTAAAAATTGGCTCATAAATTCAACCTGCTTGTATTTATTGGAAGCTCGTTCTGCCTCCATGGCAGCACGCTCTCGCTCACTGCAATGGGTGCATTTTTCTTCCATTGAGGCATCATTCATCGCATTCCCTAGTAAAACTGATTGAACTACTCTATGTACCAATACATCTGGATAACGGCGTATAGGTGAAGTAAAATGACAATAATAATCAAATCCTAACCCATAATGTCCAATATTATTGGTGGTATATACTGCTTTAGCCATGGTTCTGATACCCAATTGTTCTAAAACATGCTGTTCAGGTTTTCCATGCGCTGACAACATTAGCGCATTAAAACTATGGGCAATTTGTTCAGGACTATTAATATCAAAAGGATATCCATGGGATTTAGCGAAAGCTACAAAAGGAGCTAATTTATCTTCATTGGGCTGATCGTGAACGCGATAAGGAAAAGGAATTGGTTCTTTCTTGATTTTAATGTGACCCATTTTTTCGGCGATTAACTGATTGGCCTTTAACATGAGTTCTTCAATTAATTGATGAGATTCCTTGCTTTCTTTTACCGTAATCCCAGTTGGCTTCCCTTTTTCATCTAATGTGAACCGTACTTCCTGAGAAGAGAAATTAATTGCACCACTATCAAAACGTGCTTTCCTTAATTTTTGGGTATATTCCAATAACCATAGTATTTCAGGCGCATGATCTCCTTTTTTGGTTTCAATAATTTCCTGTACTTGCTCATAAGTAAATCGACGATCAGAATAAATGATGGTTTTACCATACCAGGTTTCCACAACATGGCCTTGATCGTTTATGGTGAAAGTAGCAGAGAAAGTTAATTTTTCCTCATGGGGCCTTAAAGAACATAACTCATTAGAAATGCGTTCTGGAAGCATTGGATACACTCTATCAGGTAGATAAACCGAAGTAGCGCGTTCATACGCTTCTTTGTCAATAGCAGTATCAGGTTGCACATAATGACTCACATCTGCAATATGAACTCCAATTTCAATATGACCGTTTGCTAATTTTTGAAAAGAGATGGCGTCATCAAAATCTTTTGCATCCACCGGATCAATAGTAAATGTCAATACCTTTCTATAATCTTTTCGCTTTCCAATTTCTTGATCTGAAATTTTATCAGTTAAGGATCTTGCAAAAGCCAAGGTTTCTTCACTAAATTCTAAAGTGAATCCAGCTTCTGCAACAATTGATTTCATTGCTAAGTCATTCTCTTGTTCTGGAGTAAATACGCTCACGACCTCCCCTTCTGGTTTACGATTTGCATTTTCCCATTTTATTAATTGGACAATTACTTTGTCCTTATCTTTTGCCCCCTTCAATTTATTCATTGGAACATAAATGTCCGGCATGGGATAAATAGTATTAGGGATGAAAAAAGCTGTTTTCTCCATCACTTGCATTGTTCCAGCGAAAGAAACTTGCTTTCTCTTTAAAACTTCCAGCACTTTCCCTTCTTTCTTTCCAGATCCTTGTCTTATTTTAGTGATTTTAACTGCAACTTCATCTCCTTTTAAAGCAGTATTAAAGTCGGTTGGAAAAACGAGTATATCATTTTCCATACCAGGTACAATAACAAAACCCATT